>NZ_JBQHWS010000042.1:0-30441 GCF_052063845.1 Blautia sp. HCP3S3_D9 | reverse complement strand
GCGTAATGCACTCCATCCAGAGGCTGTGGTGGCATAAATCGCTATTTTGTTAGCTGAAGTATTGAATTTTCAAGGTGCGAAGCCCATTTTAGGTATGGGAAGTCTTAGTTAATAATTCTTTGTAGAACAAGCAATCTGATTTCTGATGTTGTCAGGTGACGACCATACGAAAGCACTTCATCAATATGATCTATCACAACTCCTTCAACAATCGTATTTTTCTTTTCTGATTGTTTATTCCTGATTTCATTAAAAATAGCAATCAGTTCAGAATCTGATGGAACTATTTTGGGATGGTTACTAATAATCGCCTTAATGTAATCCGCCGGTTCTTTATCATCCACAACAAACCAAACCAACTTTAGAAACTTTTCTAATGATTCATCCGTTATCTTATCTGATTCGATATATTCCTTTTCCGTGCATTCTTCTTTCAGACCTGAAAGTACGCTTTTCAAAGCCTTAGGAGTAATATTTGTGGACTGAAAGACATTCTGTTTAGCATCAATCCTGAAAGTATCCGGAACGCCACCCAAAAAAATTATATAGGTAAAAAAATCAAAATCACTCACATGGTTTTTATATAGAGTAACAAGCTCCCGACCGATTGTTTTCGCAGAACCGGTTTTTGATGCCTTTGACTGGACATCCCAAAGCTTTCTTGCCATTCTGTCCATTCCTGTAATATCATTAAAAAAATCCACGACAAAATAGTTGATTTGCGAACTATCTTCCCGAAAATTCAAAAGATAAAGCATCGCCTTTGTCTCAAAGTCAGCACCTGATTTTCTTAATTTTTCCGAAGATTGCACCTTATACGGCATAAGCAAAAACACCTTCTTTCATTCAGAGACCTGTTACTCTACCCCCAACGCCTTAAATACCGCATCTTCCGCACTGCTGTAGAAAATCAGATTAAAACTGCCCACCAGTTCCGGCGGCACGGTGCCAAGGTCTGCTGCACTGGTAATCGGAAGCAGCACTTTCTTTGCTCCGCTATCGAGGCACACCTGCAAACTATTGGCAAGCTCGTCTACTTTCAGAATCGTGCCGCTGATGCTGATTTCTCCCAGCACGGCAAGTGTACTGACCGTAGGTCGTCCAAGAGCGATGCTGCATAGTGCAATCAATGTAGGCAATGCCAGCTTTCCGGTCATGCCAATGCCCTGTAAATCCTGATAGTTGATGATGTAATCCCGCATCGTAGTGCTGATGCTGCCACTGATACGATTTCCGTTAGCTTTCAGGAAATTGAACGCCGTATTCGTGGATTCCTTGCAATCACGGTCGCTGCCAAGGCCAGTGCGCTCAAATTTTCCGTTGCCGGGCAGCATCTGGCTTTCAAGGCGGAATACGCCGATCATACCGGACTTGCCCTGACTTACGGTATATACCTGTCCCGGATTGCAGATGCCATCGGGGATGAGCTTTCCACCCCCCTGCTCCGGCACAGAGACAAATTTTTCTTCAAATGTATCAAGGTCAATATAGCTGAAGTTCACATCATAGAATTCCATACCACCCAACTTTTTCAGCTGCTCCTTGACGCGACGGCGCATTTCCAGCGCAAATACAAGAATTTCTTCAATCTGTTCCTTCGTAAATTCTCCATCCGGATACAGCAATTTCACATAGCCGCCTACGATCTTGCGGACAGCAATCGTATCGCGCTGGTTCAGGTTCTTTCCAAGGCGAAAATACTTATCTAACGCATCACCATACTGTTCCTTCCGCAGTTCTCGGATAAACTCTGCCAGATAATCCGTGATAAAGCCGTAATCATTGGTAAAATGCTCCGGACGGAACTTCGGAATCTCCCAGCCTGGAATGTAGCAATGCAGACGGTCAAGAAAGGCGGTGTCCGTTCCCATCTCCGGCGGGAACGGGTCAAACAGAGAGGAAGTCTTAAGCAACACATCCACGCTCTGATTGATGTTTCCTACAAAGACCATAGAAGCCGATGCTGCCTTTTCCTCTTTGCCGCGGGCAAAGGAGCCGGAAGCCATATAGTCTTTCATAATTTGAATGCCGTCTTTGTCCTTAAACTTGATTCCGGCGACCTCATCAAAGGCAACGCAGTCCCATAGGCCTACCAAACCTACGGTTTTGCGCCCCATATTGTAAAACAGATTTGCAACGGTCGTCTGACCACCGGATACCAGGATACTGTTCGGGCTGATTTCTTTATAGATATGGGACTTTCCTGTGCTGCGCGGCCCCAACTCACAGAGATTGAAGTTGTTCTCCACCAACGGCAGCATACGCGCAAGCAGCAGCCACTTTTCCCGATTGTTCAGCTGTTCCGGCTCATATCCGCAGGAACGCAGCATAACATCCATCCACTCTTCCTGTGTGAATGCCTTGCGTCCCTCTCGAACTTCTTCAATGTCGATATGGGGCATCTGAATCGGAGTCAGCTTATGGATGCTGATGGGAGAGATGTCTTTCTGCTTTTTCTGTTTAGAGGAAATCGGCTGTCCATCTATATCCGTGATTCCAAAGCTGCTGTCTCCCTCAGACTCATATTCCAGCTGCACGATGCACCAGATACCGCCGCAAAGCAGCCGGTCATATTTTTCTGGATAATCATCCGTAATCGGTACATTGGTGAGGCCAAGGTTAGAGAACTCTGCAAAAAAGCAATCCTTTTTGATGTCCAGATGTACTGTCACCATATCAATAATGGTATGGCTCCCGTTCTTGCGCAGCTGGGAAAGAATTTTTTGAGCTTCATCCGGGCGGACAAAATTGTCTGCCAGAATGCGCTTCACATTCTGAACGCCCTGCTCAATGATTGTCTCATCGTCTGAACTACAATACTGACCCAGCAGGAACTCCAGCACATAGACCGGAACATTTGCTCCTTCTTTTATTTTCTTTGTCAGGTCTTTGCGGACGATCCGACCGTCAAAGTTACTGCGCAGCTTCCAGCGCAGTTCTTCACGGGTATCGTCTGCCGCCATATCCATCATTTCCATACAAAATTCCTGCCTCCTCTATATCAGAATCCGAATCCAAAGTCATCTGCAAAGGCAATATCCATGATGACAGGCTGCCTCCACTGCTCCAGACCGCTTTCTTCGTCATAAACCACAAGGTAATACTGCTTGTCCTTGTCGTATTTCTTATTCTTGAATGTGAAACGCATCCGGAAGATACGCTTCTGCGCATTTTCCTCACGACTGTCCGCCACATAACTGTTTTCGTTCGAGATTTTCTCATTGTCTTCCGAGAGGAAGAAAATGCGGTATTTTGCAGCTTTTACAGTATCGCTAACGGCATCCGACTGGATAAAGTCCATGGAAGTGATCAGGTTCGTAATCTTATGGACGATGCTGACCAGAGCAATCTCTGCATTCTTTGTTTCCATGTGACCGCGCTCCATCTTAAACTCCAGCACCGGCACCAGCATTTCCTGTGGTGAGGAACCGCCATGCACATAGTTAGCACCGCCTCCGGCCACCTTAAAGACATTGCTGCTGACTGGATAGGACACCACCTTGCTGTCCTCGTTCCCCAGAACGCGTCCCATGCTCATATGGTCGATGCCGTCATCTTCCAGTGCCGCCTTGGACACAATAAATCTGCGATTGACAAATGCTTTTTCCGCGCTTTTCCCAGAAATCTTGTCACTTTCTGTCAGCTTATCACGCTTATAAATAAAGCCATGATCGGCAGTGACGATAAAATGATAGGTGTTGCCGCTGACGGAGATTCGGTGAATCAAGTCCATGATTTCCTGAACGGCCTCCTCACACGCATGAAACACCTCATCCTCGGTATTTGCCTTGTCTCCGCGCGCGTCAATCTGATTATGATATACATAGATAATCTGACGCTTTGTCAGCACATCTCGCAGCTCTGCTACTTTCAAATTTTTGATATCATCGAACTGTACACAGACACTATCCGGGTTATAACTTTGCAGCACCTGCTGCCGACCTGCCAGATTATCGCAAAGGATACCATCTGCCAGTACCTGAAAATCATCCGTCATTTCCAGTGTCTTATGCGGCAAAAGTGCTGCCATACCGAGCCTCGTATAAGACGGAAGAACACTCAACTGTACAGAAAGTTTTGCCGTGCATTTCGGATCATCCTGCATTCTGGCAAACAACTCCTGTCCTACCTCGTAACGCATGGCATCCGAAATGATGACAACGGTGCGTTCTTTGGTATATCGCAGATTGGCATTGTAAAAATCCCGCTGCAACGGAATTGCCGAACATGCGGCATCCTGCTGGATTCCAGCATTCCAGGCAGGGAGCAGGCAAGCCAGATATTCGTTCGTGTAGATATTTTCCACCAGTTCCCGAAGCGGCTCAAAGCTTTCCGTGCTCTCCAGCTGGTCGTAATAATAGTAGAATTTCCGATACTGCTGATCCATATTGTAATCCGCAGCAAGATATCGGTCGATAATTGGCTTTAAGCCATCTGCGGCATGGTAATCCGCTTCCTTCACCATGCTGTATGCACTGGAAAGCATCTGATAGGTTTTCCCGGTCTTTCTGCCAAAGTTCATTTTAGCCCGCTTTTCACAGAGTTCCGGAATGGTAAATCCGTTTACGATTGCGCCGATATCTTCCGAAACAAGTCTGCCAACGAGCCACTTTACCAGCACCTGATCCACGGCAAGGAAAGTGTCGCACTCCACCAAATCGTCCACTCGCATTCCTGCAAATGCCGAAAAAACATTCAGCCCTTTGGCAACATGT
Organism: Blautia sp. HCP3S3_D9; assembly: GCF_052063845.1. Lineage (NCBI taxonomy): Bacteria > Bacillati > Bacillota > Clostridia > Lachnospirales > Lachnospiraceae > Blautia > Blautia sp. HCP3S3_D9. Next base: position 25,726 of record NZ_JBQHWS010000042.1, on the reverse strand, counting down.
GCCGACAAAGCGTCGTATTTATCCCGGTACAGGACGCTGTTCATCAGGCTATCGAGGAATGCGATGATATTGCCGGACTTGTAGGAGACAAAGCTCTTCCATGCTGCCGGAAGCTCTGCCTGCACATATCGCCCAGTATAGGTAACGAACAGCGTCACCAGCAGCCGTTCCAAACTCGGTTTTGTATCGGTGTATCCGAAATGCTGCTCACAGAGCTGCCAGAATGCAGACAGCAGGTCGTATTTTTCAAACTCCTGCAAGAAAGCATTGTCCACCAGCTCGCCATCCGTCAACACGATGCGCACGACTTCCTCAAAAGAGCAGGTACGCGCCTTGCAGACTGCACTTAGCAGACCGACAAGGATATTTTCTTCATTGAAGTTTTCGATTTCCAAATCATAGAACCGCTGAGTGCGCTCTTTGTTGGCGAAAAACTTGATGTGCTTCTCAATAACCGGCTTGTACTTTTCCTCAATACCCAGGTCAACCGACAGCAGGGAGGCACGGTCCGCAAAGAACCGTCTGGAATACAGCATTGTGTCTTCCAGATGGTTGTCCCTTACATCCGGCTTCGGAAACGGTGCATAGATCAGATAATTCGTGGTCTTATCCACACGCTCCAGAAAATACTTTGTATAGAACTGGTTATCCGGCTGGAGATGGTAGATCTTCGCATTCTGAAGCTCAACTGTCTCCATATCCTCGGCAAATTCTGCCTTATCATCGTACCAGAAAACCAGTTTCCGGGTCTCTCCGGTAAATTCCGCATTCAGGCGGTCTATAATTTGTTTCAGGTTCAATTCTGCCATATCATTGTCCTTTTTTCCTGTGATTGGTCTTTATCTCTTACAAGAGAACTCAGCAATAGCTTCATCTTTTTTCGGTAGAACTTTGTTCTTTTGATGTACCGTGGAATCGTCATGTGATACGCCTGCATAAATTCCAGTATCCATGCCAGATCATAGGATTTCTCGGTTGACCAGTCACGATATTTTCTATGACAGACAAGCCAGACACCAATGATATTGTAATCCAACGCATCTTCATCGGTTTCATCTTGAATACAATGACCGCAGAGGAAGCGGTATGCCACCGGATCATGGGCATATGTACGTTCAAAACGCTGCCATGCCGCCGCGACATCATCCTTTGTCCAGTGATTTTGCATTTTCCCACTCCCTCCGGTCATTTTTCTTATTTCTTTTCTTTCACCATGATATTCTTACTGTCTGCCAGCACCTCATAGAACTTGCCGTCCTGGGCGGTCTGGAGCTTGCGGTAGTTGACCTTTACGCCGTCATCGAGGTCAAGCTCGATACGAGAAAGTGCCAGATGGCTGATCTTCTCATCGTATTCCCGACATTCCTTCAACTGCTTGGCAAGTTTATCCTTGCGCTTGGAGGCTGCTGCCACCTCACGGGCATTCTCGCTGTGATCCATCATATCCTGCATTCGATTGATCTCGGATTCATATACGCGCTGCATCTTGTGCAGGTAGTCGATACGCAGGTTTCCGATGGTATCCGGCGTGTAGCGGTGCAGGTAAACCAGTGCCTTAAAGCCATTCTGCTTGCCGCTGTCAAACAGCCAGTAGATCGGACACCTCTGGTATATCCTTTTATGGTCATTAAAGAAATCATTCAAGAAATAATTACGGATTATTTCACGACTGGTTTCACCCTTGTTTCCAAGAGCTTCGGCAATAAAATCAAGATTGCACTCCAGTGAATCAACTCCATACACCACTCTCAGCCATTCACACAAACGAGACACAATGTCATTATCCAAATATTCTTCATCCGTGATGGGGATAACATTATCAGCATCCGGGATAAAGGTCTTATAATTGCTACTGTTCCATGCGCCACCTGCGTAGGCCAATCCTTTCACATCCAATGAATAACGCCCAAACATACAGCCCACAGCATAACTTAATAAGCTCTTAACATCCCGTTGCAAATCGGCCTTGCGTACAGTTATATCTGTTTCATCAGGCTCATTAGATAATTCTTCTTGTAATCCAAACTTATTTGAAAAATACTCATTAAGTAGTTTTTCATTTTCTTTAACCAATTCGTATCTATCAATTGTCCTTTTTTCCCAATAATTGTATGCGCTTTCAATCTTGGAGAATCCTCCACTACATGGATGTTCTAAGAAATTTGTTGAAATCTCAAACGAATCCCAATCATCTTGGCAAGCCGAAAGATTGTTGTTTGACAATTCGCGGATTTTTAGTGTGTCCCATTCCACAGAAAAAGGTAATTTTAATACATCTGCCACAGTTAAGCTTGCTGTCGGATTAAACATATTAAGCAAATAAGCAGCAGCTTTTGAATTCAAATAAGCCAACACTGATGGATTCAAAACTTTATCTATGGCAAATATCGTTGGTGCAGATGAACTATTGAAATAACTGTCCTCTTTTTTTCGGAAACTAATTACCGATGTGCTTATTGTAGACCAAGTAATTCCCTCACTATCCCAAAACCTCCGATTTCCGACACCGCCATTCTTAGAATAGAAAATTTGAGCACTCTTGCACCAGTCAATGACCCTGATCATATTTCCAAAGTATTTTCGACCATCGCCACCTTTACAATATGGATGCCAGCGTTTACTTGTAGAATCCATTTCCCACCAGAATTTCAAATACAATTCATCATTACAAGTTTTGAATCTTCCTCCTGATAGATAATACTTTCCTAATGAAGACTCTCGGAATAGCCAGTAGATATCCTGGTTTATCCAATATGCAAGGGGTGCACCACTAATGTTATCAAAATTTTCTTGTGCAACAATGTATTTTCCTTTTCTTTCAAAAAACCACTTTTCTTTCTGTTCTATTGGATCAACGCCACCCTGTTTCTTAAACAGCTTATGATATGTTCCTTTATAATTAGCAATCCTTGTATTGGAAATAATAAAAGCTGTTGTTCCAAAATCCGATCCAAATATTCCTCTACCGCAATGAAGCATGTTTATATAAGTTTGAGCCATCATCATTGATAAGCGAAGTTTTTCATAGGTTGCGATAAACATCCAAACCGGAATATTAATCATTGCAATCATTCCGTTATGGCAGGTCATTGCAAATGCTCGTTCCATACAAATTGTGCTTAAGTCTGCTTTTGAATTTGGATATTTTTCTTTCGCAAAATTCTGAAGTTTCACGTCAACATCGCTAATTCCACGATATGGTGGATTCGTAACAGTCACCCAATACTTCCGTGCCATCGTCTCGCCGATATCGATGAGCCGATTCAACTGCTCAGCGGTATCTTCCACGCCCACGCTATCCGTGCTGATCTGCCCATCGGTATCCTCTGCTGCCACAAACCGGCGCAGCAAATCCCAGTTGTAGCTCTCCACATTCAGAATAGAGCCATACTCCTTGGCATCGGTCAGAGTGTCCAGCAAACCTTCCAGCTGCATCTTGGCGGCGTTCTTCTCAATATCATCCATCCCTGCGCCGAAATACTTCAGGTGCGCACGGTTGATACTGTTGCTCTCCTGAATGGCATAGACATGGCAGGTGTTTTCTCCGTTGAGGATACGGCGGTTGTACTGCCGTGCTTTCATCATCACTGCAAAGTACGCCAGCTGATAGGCACGGTCATCAATGTCCAGACCGTAGATGTTGTTCTCCAGAATGCTTTTTGCAGCATCACGCTGGCTGTAACCGGCACTCTCGTAAATCTGCATCAGCACATCAAAGGCATATACCAGGATATGACCGGAACCCATGCAGGGGTCGATGAGCTTGATGTCTTCTGGATTCAGGGCAGCGTACTCTTTGCGAATTTCTGCCAGTTTTACCTGCACCTCCGGCTCCTGCTGTGCTTCTTCCAGATAGTATTTCCAGTTTTCTTTCAGGCCGCAGTCCGGGTGTCCTTCCACCCACAGACGGCCAAGGCTATTTTCCACCATGTAACGGACGATCCAGTCTGGGGTGAACAGCTGGGTCACGGCAGGAATTTCCTCTTTGGTGATCTTCCCGTTCTTTGCAAAGGCAGCGGCCTTCGGCTCGGTATTGTAATACTGGTACAGCCAGCCGATGATCTCCACCTGACCACCTCGCTCGATGTTAAAGTCATCCTCTGGGATATCGTGGAGCAGATGATAGACCACGCCATCCTGGTCAATAACGGACAGGCTGAGTAGCAGCTCGGTGTAGTTCTTCGTCTTTTCAAACAGAGCTGGCAGAATCTCGTTCAGGGCGTTGCACTGTTTCAGGAACAGGATGCGGAACACCTCGTCCAGCTTATTGTCCTGCTTCAGCTGGAAAATCTGAGCCTCTTCCTCCGCAGTGAAGGGCAGCTCTGCGTCAAACGGTGTTGTGACCAAATCCGGCTCCATTTTTCCGCTCTCGGAAGAAAGCACCCGGATATGGGAAGGCAGATAGTCGTTGACCTCCATGAAACGGATTGCAATCAGGCGGTTGAACCATGTATAGGCAACCTCCTCAATCACATACTGATATGCGGTTTTGTAGTCGGTATCCTTTTCCTTCTGCTGGATGACCTCTATCAGCTTGTCACGCTGGCGCACGGCCTCACCGGAAATCGAATACGGTTCTGCGGTGCCGATATCGAAGAACTGAGTGCCGCCGAAGCTCTGCGGCAACGGCTTTGCAATGCCGTCCTCCGTAATACCAATCAGGCGGGCATCATAGCTAACATCTGCAATCAGCTTATTCCGCGCCCAGATCGCAAAATTCTTTATGGCTGTCTTGTTCATGGAGCCAATCCTCCTGTCATTTATAGTTCAATGTTGACGATTGTATCTTCGTCCATCTCTTTCAGCAGGTTTTCACGCAATGCAGCAAGGTATTTATCAACATCTTCCTTGCTCTCCAGTCGCCATGATGCAGTCTTGGCAACCGTCTTGATGGAAACATTCTTCGTGGTGCGCACCTTATATACCGGCTGCGGTTCTGCGACCTTTTCTGCCGGTTTCACGGTCTCGCCGCGTTTTTTCGCCTCTTCTTCCTGACGCTTACGCTCTGCCTCGGCCTTTGCCGCTGCCTCCTTCACAAGACGGATATCTTCTGCGTTCATCTCATTGAGCAGGCGCAGCTTCAGTGCCTCCGCCTTATCTGCATAGCTACGCAGAGTGGAGACATTGTTGCAGTGCTCCGCACCGTCCATGATCTCCTTAAACAGTTCCAGATAACGGTTGAACTTCGCATCCTTATAGGGCTTGGTGTTCAGCACTTCAAAGACACGGTTCCGATCCTGATTGATGGAATCTTTGACCGGCTCTGCCTGCTCTTCCAGAATGCGCATATAGCAGTTCATAAACTTCTCGCGCAGCTCCGGCAGCTTCGGAATCTCCTTGTAGGGCTTCGGCATCCGGACAATGGTGCGCATCTTGGCCACCACGTCTTCCAGTTCTGCATCCACGATGTAGGTCTTGCTGTCCTCGTAGATATTCAACATATCCAGCGCACGGGTGAAGATAGTCAGCTGCTCACTGCCAAAGAAATCTCGGATAGGCTCATAGTCTTCGCCAAAATCCATCAGATCGTCCTGTTCGTCAAATACGGTCTTAAAGAATTCAAGCGGTGCCTGAATCTGTACCAGTGCGGAAAGCCGCTTCTTGCCCTTTTCCAGAAGTTCTTTTCCGGGATAGGTGTAATTCTCATATTTCGGTTCCAGCCGCTCAATCTCGGTGATTCGATTCTCGCAGTAATGCTGGAAGTTCTTCATGATGGTATCTTCGTCATCGGCAGGCGGTGCCACCTTGAACAGCTCTTTCATCACGGTGCGGACGGCCTTTTTCTGGTTTTCCGGCACCCGCACGCGCACTTCCGTCAGCAGCTTATCCACGAACTGCTTCTTCGTGATATAGCCGATGATTTCTTCTTCGGAACGGTTGTTCAAATTGACGCTCTCACCGTTGACCGTAAAGGACAGATCTCCACGCTTAAAGAGACGTGCCACCAGCCAATGGATGTCATCTTCCACAAATCCATAGGGTGCTTTCATAAAGCGATCCTTGATGGTTTTCATAGAAGTTTTCATGTGCATCCGGGAATTGCCCGCCACGAATTGCAGCACATCATCCAGTGCGTGAACATTGGATTCTCCGGTATCTCCCAGTGCCAGCGACAGCTGGTTACTGGTCTTGAACATCTTCCGGATATCTGCTTCACCCATCGCTGCGTCAATGTAAGACAGCTTGTGGTAAACCGTCTGCACCAATCTTCCGATTGCCTCGTTGATGCGGCTGGTCACTTCCTTGCCGGAAGTGTGCAGCACATCGCCATTGACATAGATGGTAGCCTCTTTCAAAGCTTCCGTCAGGTAAAGCTTGGCGTTACCGTTGCGTTCCCGCATCTCCACGCGCTTTGCTTCCTTAATGGTCTCATACTTGGCAAGCTGCACAGAAGTATTCTTGCGCAGGAACCGCTCAATTTTCAAGTATGCCCGCATTTCCGTCAGGAACGCATCATCGTTCGGCAGAACCACAAGGACTTCCTTGCCCTGGCCGGAGAGCAGGCGCAGCGTACCATCATCGGTGCCGCCCTCATACCACGGGGTCAGCACACGGAGGCCGATATCGTAATTCTGGTTTGCCTTATAGGGGCGGTCATCCACTGCCTGATTGAAGGAGAACGCATACCTTCCACCAAAGCTGGGATACTGATACTTCTTGCTGGAGAAAATGTCCTCATAGATCATCTCCGCAATCTTCGTGATGACCTCCGGCATCTCCACATTTTCTTTTTCGATTTCGTTGTTGATTTCCTGTTCCTCATCGGTCAGGAATACATAGATGGAGCCATTCTTCTGGATCAGCATCTGGCGCATCAGCACTTTCAGTGCATCCTCCACCTGTGCCTTCAAAGAAATACGATCATCGTCAATGCTGGTAATCATCAGGCTAACGATGTTGTCCACATTGGCTTCAATCTCCAGAACATATTTAATCAGGAAAAGGGTCTTCAACACATTGATCGCAAAGACATCTTTTTCCTTCTTTTCCGGGTTGATGTAGCTGTTATCATAAGCGCGGATGATCACGCTGCTGTGGCTGTGGTCGAGGAAGTTCTCCAATGCATCATAGAACTGATAGAACGGCACGATTGCCCCCATCTCATCGTCCATCAGCTGCATGGCAGACTCTTTGAACAGAGCCAGCATGGAACGTTCACCTTCGGACAGGTGCTTGCCGGATGCACCGTGGGTACGGATACTGGTCAGCACACTGGCAAGCAAATTAAACTGGTACGGAACAAAAGGATAAACCTCTGCAAAATCTTCTGCATTGGCGTACAGTTTTTTCTCCACACCGTCGTTGAAAACAATCAGATTTTTGATGATCGTTGCTTTCTGGTCATAGAGCAGGCGCAGGCTCTGTGCTGCGGTCTCAGTCTTATCCAGAATACGCTTTTTGATAACAGCGTCCACATTGGCAGAGGACAAAGAAAGACGGGTATCGAAACGTCCCTGAATCTTGGAGAAGTCGTTACCCTTCACCTTGGTATTGGAGTCGATATCCTGCTGGCTCGTTACGATTACCCAAGCCTTACCCATGCATTCCTTGCCCAGTTCTTCCGTCACTGTCTGAAGGTTCAGCATCAGTTTGGAATCATCACCAATGTACTGGCCAATCTCATCCACAAGGAAAACCACATGGTGGTTGTTACCTTTTTTCTCAATATAAGACTTTACACGCTTGGCGAAATCCTCAATGCTAATCTGGTAGCCCTCGGTTGCTTTCTCACACCAGTTACGAGCAGCCGATTCGCTCATGAAATCCATGTCAGAAAGAACATCGACAACGGAATCCTGAATGAAATCGAAGTCCTGACGAGAGCTTTCCCACGGATCGCCATACTCTTCTTCAAACTTTTCCTTAAACTCTTCAAAACGACCTTCCTCGGAAAGCCTGCGCTCCAGGTCAGCAAGGTGAGGCATGGAACCGCAGAAGCCCTGCATCTCATTGAAGACCTTCAGGAATACGTTCACAATGGCATCTTTATTTTCTTTGCCATTAGAATCGCTTTTGGAATCAATGTTGAAAAGAATTACATCCGATGGGGTGTTTGCTGCCAGCTGCATATCTGCCAGCACCATCTGATTGGTAATCTTCTGATCCTCAATGAAGTAGTCGATGGCATGTTTGTCTCCGACCTGTTTATTCTGAAGCAGATAGGACAGGATTTTCAGGAAATGAGATTTACCACTTCCAAAGAAGCCGGAAATCCAGACACCCATTTTCGGTGTGGTTCCCTGAATACCTTTTTTATATGCTGCAAAGAAATCTGCAAAATGACGCTGAAGCTCACGGGTCACAACATACTCTTCCAGCTCCTGCGCTACATTTGTTTCTTCACCCTGACCGACAATGATAACGCCCTGTATCTCACGGTCAATTTTCTTTCGGAACATGTCCTTGATCTGCATAACTGTTTCCTCCATCCATTACTTTACCAGTCGGAATGCCCGGTAATAGTTATCGTCTTTAATCTCATTGAACAGGATCAGCTCCTGCTCATTATAGGTTCCCGGAAAGAACATCACGACCGGGCAGCGCACAAACGCCTGGTGCAAGTTGTTAAGCACCTTGTGGGAGCGCAAAATCGGATAGCACTTGCCGATACCGGTTAGGAACACGACTGCATTCTCCGGCGTATGTTCTTTGATATATTGCACGATCAGGCTGTCATCGTCATTCACCTTCATGGAGTTGGTCACTGCCTTGACGATACGCTCGATTCCGCGCTTTTTTTCAAAGTCATAGCACTTTTCCATGAAGTTTTTCTTTTCCAAAAAGTCAATGATGATATCATACAGGTCAAAGACCACAAGCTCAAAATCATCATCGCCCCGGTCGTTCTTATTTTTCAGATACTCTACGCGCTCCCGAACTTCCAGTTCCTTTTCCGGTGGATAATCAAACACCCAATAGTTGACCTCATTTGCGCGGCCTGTTCCTTTTCGGAAAGACGGCTTATGGATTGCAAGCTCCATCTCGTCCAGTCTTTGGCTTAAATCCATTTCATCTTACCCCCGTCAGTGTTTTTACCATGATGCCAAGGTCATGGTCATAAAGCCAATGCTCAAATGCAATATCAAGAATTGGCTTCAGTATTTTTCTTGTGCTGTTTGCCCGGTTGCTTTCTAAAAGTCCTGCTTCATAAAGCTGTGTCTTATAGCAGGAACCGAGACGGCGCAACGTATAGTCTTGAAGAGAAGCCACTTTCTCACTCTGTTCCTGCTTATTTTTGAAAAATATCCGGATATCTGCATCCGTCAGCTCATCGGAACCAAGAATCATTTTTTCCCGCACTACTTCATACACAAAATCAAAGAATAGCGTGTCATGCAAAAGAGCCGCAGTCAGCACAAATAATTTTTGTGTAGCAAGATCACTGCTCAAAAAGATTGGGTAAAAGCTTTCATCTAATGTCTTGATACGGGCTGTTACGGTAGAATAAATCTGCTGCGCTCGTAGTTTTGTCGGTGCGCCATAGATGTTTGTCTCTTCATTCAACTTTTTAATATCTGCAAAGCTCTTACCCTCGCTCAAAAGCTGCACGGTTTTCCGAAATTCCATGAACCAGAACGAAAATTTTACGGCTCCAGCACTATACGGTTTTCTTTCCATCTTCGTTCTCTCCATTTCCGGATTTTGTTTTAATGTATCTGCCGCTTTTGATTCTGGCATCCTTCGGCTTTTCGGCGTTAATAGGAATGACCCACTGATGGCCTAAACGCTCGGCACCATCAATTCGCCCTTCTGTGCATAATGTCTGTACTCTCCTTGTGCAGATGCCCCATTTTTCAGAAGCCTGCTTAATCGTCATGAAATCCATACGGAACCTCTTTTTCGATGTCTAAAGTCACTCGCAGCAAGTTAAAATTTCTCATTTATATTCTACTCCAAGAAACGAACAAAATCAATCGAAAGTTCTTCCAAATTTTGAACGATTTTTTTAGAATCCACTCTTCTGCAAGCAGGGCTTTCGTGACACGAAAGCGATTTTCTGCTTGTTGGGGAAACTCCCCAATCCCCATAGAACGCTGCCTGCGGCATCGGGCTGCGCATCCGTTCCGGATGCTTCAACGGCAGTTCCTGCCAAAGAAAAAAGCCCGGTGCAGCATGAGCATTACGCCCACACTGCACCGGACTTTCCATCATCGACTGCTTTGTCTATTTTCTTCTTCCTGCCGTACTTCCTGCTCATGGAGCTGTTCTTTTTTCTGTTCGTCCTCTTTCAGGATTTCCTGTACGATCTTCTGTGCCACAAGCCAATCCTGCATTTCCGATTTGGTCTTGCGGTACTCTGCATAGGAGCTTTTCTTTCGTTCCAGAAGCATTGCATACTCTGCGTTCAGCTCGCTGATGCGCGGGAGCTTTTTGTCAGAACCGTTCTCTTTCTTATAGGCATCAAACGCCTTTTTCGCTGCGCTGCGCAAGGTCAGCATATCCCGATGAGCTTCATAGAAATCTCGATTGTAGCCGGATGCTTTATACGCGGCAAAAACATCTTTTGTCTTGGCATAATTGATTAGATGCTTCCGCAGCACCGACACTTCCGACATCCGTGCCTCATCTGCCTTTACAGATTCCAACAGCACATCGCATTTTTCAGAAATCCCATCTGCTTTTTCTTTCAGCTCTGCATAGCTCTTGATTCCATGTTCTTCCATGAACATCATAGCTTTCGCCATCTGCTTCAGATTGAATACTTTCGCCCAACGCGCATATCCCGCGCCTTTGCCCGCCTGCATTTTTGCACGGACATCAATAAGGAACGACAGCTCCGCCTTCTGATGCACCTGTGCTGACCGTGCGCTTGTGCGGGTTTTCTCTACAAATTTGCTTTTATGAACCGCATTCCCGGCAATCACTTCGCAGAGTTCTTCAATCGAATATCCTTTGCCAAGAGAGCGGAAACGAGCAAATCTGGCGTGGCCTTTCCCCCGCAGGGCAGGCTGTTTTCCATCTTTATACTCGTACCCTGCTTCCTGCAAAATTCCGATTAGTTCCCGGAAGTCTTTCGGTTTTCTTACCAATGCTGCATCAATGGCCTCGCAGATTTCATCCCGCTGCGATTTTTTCTCCGGGTATTCCGTTCTCTTCTGCCGCTCCCCATAGGGCTTCCGGATAATAACCGACAACCGGTGTTCTAGGCAGACGATATCACTGAGCCTTGCCAGTGCAAGACCGGATAATCGAAAATCTCGAAATTTTCTGGTGCAGTCTAATGTAGTTGAATTAAAAATAATATGGTTATGAATGTGCGCACGATCAACATGGGTAGCCACGATAAACGCGTGTTTTCCCTTGGTGAATCGCATGGCTGTCTCATACCCAACCTTGTTCGCCTCCTCCGGCGTGATTTCTCCGGGCTTAAAGGATTGCCGAATCTGATATGCGATCACATCATGCGCCTGGGTTCTACCGGTGATATGCTCATACTGCCGTTTGGAAAGCAGAAATTCTTCATCACAGGTCTTTGCATCACAGGCATACGCGCTGATGTATTTTCCATCTTCCGTCTTTGCTGCATTCTCAGAATAATCAGTACGGTCAGCCAGACACTGCGCTACCGTCTTTCCTTTATTGATATGCAGCGCAATTAGTCTTGTAGCCGCCATTTTCATATTCCTCCATCTAAAAAGAGCTACCCGAAGGCAGCTCTTACCAATCTACTATTCTCATTTTAACATCCGTTCCCGGTCATAAGCCCCCTGCAAATAAACGGCCTGCTTGATGATTTCTTCCATATCGAAATAGACGCACATAATGCTTTCGTACAGCTTCCACACATTAGATTCGCTGCCTCCCACCATTTCCATCAGCTGGTCTTCCATCTTCGATTGCTCAGACTGTTTTTCCTGATAAGCTGTCTCTTCCACAAAATGATTCTCTCCATCTGTTTCCTCGTACCGTAAATCATAATAATCTTTCATAAACTGAATATCCATCTAATCCCTCCTGAACTCAAATTGTCAAAACATCCTCTACACGCTCACACAGCTGTTCCATCAGTTCCATGATGCCGCCCGCACCAACCGCAGCTGCGAACAGCCCCATCTCAATCAGGGTCAGCAGGAACACATCCGTCCAGCTCGCTCGAACCACAGAATAGATGCCGCAGCCAAGAACGAAAAGCATGACCGGCGAAAGCACCCACAGGGATAGCTGCATCAGCAGATTCCCGATAAAGCATAGAAATCGCAGCAGAAACGCAACCGGCAGCAACAGGATTTTCAGCATCAGCTTCAACAAAAAACATACGATCTTCATGGATTTCACCCCTTCGTTTTTCTTTTCATCTTCATTTTACTGTACACGCTTGCCAAACACCACGATGTCAACAGGGAAACTCAAAAAATATGTAACGGCACAGACAGTTTCATCTGTGCCATGTACTGTAGAAATCCCGCACGTTTGTGCCGTCAGCGAATGCCAGAAAGCCTCTTTAAGATCAGCTTTTGCATCTCCCAGAGTTCATCCAGCCGCTTCTGCAAATCCCGGATATCCTCCGCATAGATGCTCCCGGATTCATTGGCTCGTTTTGCGTACTGGTTCAGGTTGTTGCTGCATCGGCGAAGAAGGGTGGATACCTGAGCCACATCCGACAAATCAAGATTTACGCAGTACCCGTCCATCGCCATCTTTCTCATATAGGCACCGGTGTTCCGAATACCCAATTCCTTCTGCTTTTCACGAATCCTCGCCAGCTCTTCCGGGTTCACCCGGACATTGATCCAGTGTTCCCGAACACTCATAGTGCCACCTCCTCATCATCCCGATGTGTCATCGGCGGAATGCGCCCTGCACGGTCACGCAGCTCTGCCAGGACAGACGGCTTTTCCGTTGTTTTCTCACGGTCTGGATCATCGTTTCCACGGTCATCCATATTCAGCAATGCGTCCAGTTCTGCCAGTCTTGCACTCTTTTCCGCCAGTTCTGCCTCCTGGGGGAACGGCTTTCCAAGCTCGGCCTGCGCAGCTTCCTGCTGGCTTCTGAGATTGTCCAACTGTTGTTCCGCCTTTTCCAGTCTTGCAGGAATCCCGGCAAGAGCATTGTCCAGACGCTGGATATTGCCCGCAGCACTGGTGCCGATGGGCACTCGGTGGGTCATCTCACCTTTCAGCAGCACCTGATACTCTTTCTGGAAGCTGTCAAACGTCAGCTCCATCTTGAAACCACGGTAGCTGCCAAGCGGCACCGGCTCCAGACTCTGATTGGCTTTACAGACCGCGAGGATTGCTTCACCGGCCTCAGCTTTTTCAGTAAATTGTGTGCCATTCACTTCCATACCGCAGAACCCCTCTTCCGGCAGCGGATGTGCCGCCACCGTCCGAATATCCGACTGAAAGCCCTTGATGAACCCCTGCGTTTTCTCAATCTCCGCAGGGAAATATTTCATCAATTTATCTTCCAATCGGTACTGCTGGCTCTGATGATCCGCCTTCAATACTTTCAGCCTTGCAACATCTACATCCAAGTCCATTTTCTCCTTGATTTGCGGGTCTCCGGCACAAAGTGCCTTGATCTCTGCATAGGAAAGAGCCTGCTCATCTACATCATCACAGGAACGTACCGGAGATTTGCTGGTCATGATCTGGCTGATAAATTTCTGCTTATTCTCCAGTGTCTGATAGAGGTAGGCATCAAAAGTTCCTTCCGTCACATACTGATAAACCTGCACTTCTTTGTTTCGGTTTCCCTGACGGATGATACGACCATTTCGCTGGGTCATGTCCGCAGGCCGCCAGCCCACATCCAGATGATGCACGGCCACCAGCCTATTCTGCACGTTCGTGCCTGCACCCATCTTCTGTGTCGAACCTAACAATACCCGTACCTGTCCGGTACGCACTTTGGCAAACAAATCTTTCTTTTTTGCCTCAGTATCGGCATCATGAATAAATGCGATTTCTTCTTCCGGCACACCGGACTGAATTAGTTTGGCGCGGATATCCTCATAGACATTGAAGGTTCCATCGTTCTTCGGCGTGCTGAGGTCGCAGAACAGCAACTGGGTCAGCTTATCCGACTGTCCTTCCTCATAAATCCGAAGCACATTCCGCACACAGGCGTTGAGCTTGCTATTTGGGTCATCCGGCAGGAGCGGATTCATCAATCGCTGATCCAGTCCCAGCTTTCTGCCATCCGATGTGATTTTCAGCATGTTATCGACCGACGGGTCTACCACACCGGAATGCACAGCCGCCGCCCGTTCCGAAAGCTCCGCCACCATCGCCTGCTGATGCTCCGAAGGCTGCACCACCACGGTTTCAAATTTTGCCTCCGGCACCGGCAGATGCAGCTGATCGGAAGTCTTGATATCTGCCACTTCCTTGAACATATTCATCAGCTCCGGCAGGTTGAAGAATTTTGCAAATCTTGTTCTTGCCCGGTATCCGGTTCCTTCCGGTGCCAGCTCAATGGCCGTGGTGGTCTCACCAAAGGTAGAAGCCCAGCTGTCGAAATGGGTCAGCCCTTTCTGCTGCAACGTGCCGTACTGGAGATACCGCATCATGGTGTAAAGCTCAGTCATGCTGTTGCTAACCGGGGTGCCGGTCGCAAAAATGATGCCGCGCCCGCCTGTCAACTCGTCCATATATTGGCACTTCATAAACATATCCGAAGATTTCTGCGCTTCCGATGTGGACAAGCCTGCAACATTGCGCATTTTTGTGTAGAGGAACAGGTTCTTAAAGGCATGTGCTTCGTCTACAAACAGTCGGTCTACGCCCAGCTGCTCAAAGGTAATCACATCGTCTTTTCGGTCGGTTGCCCGAAGTTTCTCCAATCTCGCCTCCAATCCTTTCCGGGTCTTTTCCATCTGTTTGATGGAGAAACGTTCGCCATTCTGGGATTTCATCTCAGCAATGGCGTTTTCGATTTCATCAATCTGGGCAGTCAAAATCCGCTCCTGCCGTTCTGCAGACACCGGAATTTTCTCAAACTGGGAATGCCCGATGATGACTGCATCGTAATCACCAGTAGCAATTCGTGCGCAGAACTTCTTTCTGCGGGCAGTTTCAAAGTCCTTTTTGCTTGCCACCAGCAATTTTGCACTCGGATACAGACGCAGAAACTCGTTTGCCCACTGAAGGGTCAAATGATTCGGAACAACAAACATGGATTTCTGGCACAGTCCCAGCCGTTTTGCCTCCATAGCAGAAGCGGCCATCTCGAAAGTCTTACCGGCACCCACTTCGTGGGCCAGCAGTGTATTGCCGCCGTACAGCACATGAGCAATGGCATTCTGCTGGTGTTCCCGCAGCCGGATTTCCGGATTCATGCCGCCAAAGCGGATATGAGAACCATCATACTCACGGGGACGAGTGCTGTTGAACAGCTCGTTATACTTTTCCACAAGTTCCGCGCGGCGATAAGGGTCTTTCCACACCCAGTTTTGGAACGCATCCTTAATGGCCTGCTGTTTCTGCTGGGCGAGGGTGGTCTCCTTTTTATTCAGAACCCGCTTCTGCTTGCCGTCTGCATCCTCCACGGTATCGTAAATACGAATATCCCGCAGATTCAGCGTATCCTCCAGAATTCGGTAGGCATTGGCACGGCTGGTGCCGTAGGTCATATAGGCATGAACATCATTCCAGCTCGGTGTACTCTTGCCGGTAATCTGCCATTCTGCCGTCATGGGAGAGAATTTCACTTCAATATTTCTGCGCAGATAGAACGGCGGCTCAAAGGTTTCTTCCATAAACTGCTGGATATAATCCCGATTGACCCATGTGGCACCAAGGCGCACATCAATCTCCGACGCATCCAGGTCTTTCGGCTGTGCTTTCTTCAAATATTCCGTGTTTACCGCAAAGGCAGGGTCAGAAGCCGCAGCCAGTTCTGCCACGCGGAGTTTTTCCCGGACATTGCCGGACAGATATTCATCAGCCGTCACCCAGCCGGTTTCCTCGCCGCCCTGCGTCATCGGGTCTTTGAAAATGACACCATGCAGTTCCTGCTGGATTTTTTCAAATTCTCCCGGTGTACCTAAAAGCTCCGACATATAGGGCAAATCCACTTTGCCGCGCTCTCCGATGGAGATTGCCAGAGCTTCTGCCGGAGTATCTACGCTGGTAACAGCCCGTTCCGGTCGAATCGTCCGTTTGGTGAACATATCCGCCTTGGATTCCAGCCTGCCATTTTCATCTACATTTTCCAGAGAGCACAGCAGATAATAAGACGAATCTTCCGAAAAAGCTTGTGCATTTGCACGGGAGTTGATAAGTCCATACTGATCGACGAATCGGTCATAGGCCACATTCAGTTCCCGCTGTTTCTGGGCAATCGCGTCCTCTGGATAGTCGTTCAGCTGGTAGTCGATCAGTTCCTGCACAATGGTACGAAGCTCCACCATGCCCTTGATCCTGCCGGTGGCTGTCGCAGAAAGGTCAGCTTTCCGCATGATGCTGTTCTCACGGAAGTAAACATCCCCATCTACCACCGCATAGGAGAAGTTCTTTACATTTGGGTCTGCCGGAATGGTTTCGCCCTGCAAGGACAGCTCTTCCTCCGGTGCCAGCTCTTGCGCTTCATAATGACCACCGATGTGCTGCACAACCTCATGCAGCTGGTCTCCCAGATCTGCATCCGGAATCGGAATGACCGTACATTCTTCCTTGCCGTACTGGGTGCTTTCCGTTGTAATCTCACCCAGCACCATTTCCGGGTGGTCAACAAAGTAGCTGTTGAGGGTAATACCCTCCGATGTCAGCCCCAGATGCACCCAATCCGGTTCGATATCAATGGGATGGTCTCTCTTTTGCAGGAAAATGATATCCGAAACCACATCTGTACCGGCATTGGCGCGGAATGCGTTGTTGGGAAGTCGAATGGCTCCCAGCAGTTCTGCCCGCTGTGCCAGATACTTTCGCGCGTCCGGATTCTTGGAATCCATCGTATAGCGGCTGGTAACAAAGGCCACAATACCACCGGGACGAACCTGATCCAATGCCTTGGCAAAGAAATAGTTGTGGATAGAAAATCCGAGTTTATCATAGGGCTTATCGCTGACACGGTAGTTGCCAAAGGGCACATTGCCCACGGCCAGATCATAGAAGTCGCGGCGGTCGGTGGTCTCAAAGCCTGCCACCTTGATTTCTGCCTGCGGATACAGCTTCTGCGCAATACGCCCGGTGATGGAATCCAGTTCTACACCATACAACCTGCTTCCCAGCATGGAATCCGGCAGCATACCGAAGAAGTTGCCGACACCCATCGACGGTTCCAGAATATTGCCCTTTTCAAATCCCATACCGTCTAACGCTTCATAGATTGCACGGATCACGGTAGGGCTGGTGTAATGCGCATTCAGAGTCGAAGCCCTGGCCGCGGCATATTCTTCTTCCGTAAGAGCTGCTTTCAACTCCTTATATTCGCCTGCCCAGGCAGTTTTCTCTGCATCAAAGGCATCTGCCAGTCCGCCCCAGCCGACATAATTGGCCAGTGTTTCCTGTTCCTCCGGTGTCGCATCCCTGTTCTGATTTTCCAAAGTTTTCAGCGTGTAGATGGCATCCATATTGGCACGGAATTTCTGTTTAGGACTGCCTTCGCCGAGGTGAAAGCTGTTGATGCGGTAGTTCTCCGCATGTTTTGCTTCATGCTCTGCCCGGAACGCTGCTTCTTTTCCAGAATTCAGATCAACCACCAGATTATGCAGGTGAATATTATCCTCATGCTCCAAAAGTCTTGCCAGATTTTCCTTGCTTTCCGAGCGGAAGATCGGATACACGGAATCCGGGTCCCGAAGTTCCACATCGAAAAGCCCGACTTTTTCAATCGTAAATGCCTTTCCGTCCAGATACAGCGTATCGCCGACACGATAATCCGGCTGCACCGGAGCTGCGGGTTCTGGCTGCACAGTTGCAGACTCTTTTTCAGTCTCCATAGCTCTGCCGCGAATCTCCTGCAATGCCTCTGACGCACTCACATAATCGGCAAACGTCTGCACTTTTCCGTCCGAATATCCGTAATACTCTTCTTTGACATAATCCCAGATAGCAAACGCATCTTTAGAATCCGGGAAATTCTCGCCGGTCATCGTGACTACAAATCGTTCATCCGGTGCATAGCCTGACTCTCTGGCAAGTTCTCTGGCGTGTGCCTGCATCTCCAGCACCAGAGGATCTGTCTCTGCGGGAGCTGGTTCCGGTACTTCTTCGGATTCCACATCTGGGAACGGAATGTCCTTCTGCAAATCCTGTTTGTTCTGCTCAACGTAGAGCCAGTCTTTGGCTTCCCGTTCCTGGACTTTTTCAATCAACTGCTGACGGTAAGTCTCTGCCTCCCATTCGCTGGTAAATTCCTCGCTGACACCATCCGGCTCTACATGAATGCCGTCTTGAATATCATCCCAGACCGCATAGCCATCGTCTGTCTCCATCACGGTAAACCGCTGGGGTGCTGCCAGCTCACTCCGGGCATAGACATCCGCAGCCGTATTCAGCATATTGTCTACATGCTCATTTCCGGTATCGTAGTGTTCCGGTGGCGTTGGCGGAAATACATGGGCGGCAGTCGGCATAGGAAGCGGCGCACCATATTCCTGCTCCAGCTTCCGATACTCTTCCATCTCCAGCGCAGTCAGGTACTGACCATTTTCCACAAGCCGATCTAACCGCTTATCTACCGCTGCCCATGTGAGGCGCACTTCCCGGTCATGGCCATAATTGCGAAGCAGAATGCCTTTCCCGTTATAATCGGCAAAACCACGACTGCCATCCATAAAGGTATAGCTGTGACCACCGAGACCGTATTCCGCTTTCAGAAATGAAGCTCGTTCTTTTGCGTCTCCTTGCTGCTGATACAGCGCATAAATACGGATTTTTCCGCCTTCAAAATTAGAACCTGTCCGCAGCATACGGTCGATTTCATCCTCAGAAATGACAAAAGCGGAGGGCTTTTCGCTCTCCGCTTCTCTGACTGCATTTTCTGCCGCTGCATCAATTTTCTGAATCTGCTCTGCTTCGGACTGAAACAGGCTCATAAAGTTTAGCTGTTGATAAGTTCCGTCAGAATAACTTCCTCTGCCTGCGCTTTCAGCATGTTCATGTGCTGCACCCACAGAAGCTGGTTCTGCTTCTTGTCCGGTGCCGGATTCGCTTTCAGCAGTTCCGCCATCATCTGCTCCATCCGTGCGGTCGCGGTCTCCTGAATCTCCCACAGGTGCGGGTACAGCTTCTCGGTCAGGATCAGGTGATTGTACAGCAGCGTGTTGTTCTCCTGCAGGAACGCTCTGCGCATCCTCCCGTACTTGCCCAGGGGCTTCTGTTCCTGCACCGACAGCTGGATGTCCGGAATCAGGTAATCGCCGTTCTTCGTGTAATTCAACTCCATCATAATTTTGGCTCCTTTCTGCCTGCTTATCTCTTTCATAGGTTCGGATCGTGCGTTCAATTTCCCGGAAGATCTGGCTGGACATTTCGCTGACCGCAGTTCCCAGCACATTGGCGGCAGCCTGCGTATTAAAATCAAAGATGTCCAGAAAATCCTCGTGTTCAAAATAGTCATCTGCATTGCCCACCGTCCGGGTAAAGACGGAATATGCGATGCTGACAGCGGCAGCTCTCTTAAAGGAAGCTCCGATGTTGAGTTCATCATACCCTTCCAGATAGGAATCTGCAACGATGTCGCTGATCTGCCTGCGCTTTTCCTCCCAGTAATCCCTTGCAAGGCGTTCCGCCGCTTCCATAATGTGATTTTCCAGAGACCCGGCACCGGCAGGAACATCAAACGCTGCATCCAATGCCCGAATAATCGGCTGCTCGTGCTCTGCGTTCATTTTCCAGAGCTGTACCGGACGGGAATTCTTCCGTTCTCCGGTATCTGCCACATCAAATACATACCGCAGTTTCGGCTGCTCGCCGCGCATGTCCAAAAGAGCAATGCCCTTGGAGCCACGCTTCACATAGCGGTTCATCCGATCATTCCAGAGATCGTACTCTGCACAGGCCGTTGCTTCCGGTCTCTGCTTATAGATCATCAGCTGCTCCGCAAAGGGATACTTATAAAGCCGTGCGGATGTGGTCAGAAACGCTGTCCACTGTTCTTTGCTGCCAGTAATCTGCGCCGCAGCTTCCTGTGCCATCTGCATATAATATGCCGTTTTCGTCATCATCTGTCCTTTTCCTCCTCTCCTTTATTCGTCCGGATACAAATCCAGTGCCTCATATTCTGCATCCGTCATCTCTGCCAGTTTCGCAAGCAGCGAGGCCGTCCACCTGCGCAGATTTCTATCTCTGCCGGTCAGACTTTTTTGCATCGTCTGAAGCTCTTCGATCAGCCCTGTCCGTGTGCCAGGGCTGTAAAGCATCATGAGCATCCATTCGTCATCCGTAAAACGCATTTATAACTCCTTTTCTTCGCAGCACCTGCGAGGCGATGCAGGCGGCACCGCCTCCTGCTTTTCCTTCAGCTGATCCAGAACCGATGCTTTCTCCGCCGGTTCTTCCTTCTTTCCGTTATTGATTACGCCGTCAATCATACCGTAATCGTCTTCCATTGCCATTTCTGCGGCTTTCAGATAATTCTCCGGTTTCAAAAATCCGGGCAGCTCCTGGAAGCCGATGGAATCCACATAGTGACAGCTTACAACACCATTCTGCCGTAAAGCCACGATGTCAGACACAGAAAGACTATGCCCAGTAAAATCATCAGGGCGGGAAACATTGAATTTCGCATACAGTTCCTCCAACATCGTATTCTGATCCTTGTAGGGAAGCAGCGGAGCCGTATAAACCACTTCATAATGGTCAATATCCGGTTCCAGCCCCATCCGTTCCAGTTCGCGCATAGACGAAAAGCGTTCATATACCGTATCCTCGATGCGGCGAAGCTGCAAAATCGCATACTGGTCGGTAGCGCTGTCGAGAAATGCCATCATTCTTTCGTCCGGTGCCTGATTTCCATGTACTTCATCCCATTTTTCAATTCTTGCCATCGTTCATTTCTCCCTTCTCCATAAACGGCAGGCCGTTTTCCTTTGCTTCCTGTCGCTGCTGTTCCCGCCGCTTTTCACTGTACGGCGGTCGGATACCAACACAGCGTTTCGGAATCGTATAAGTGACCGACCCATGCTCCCGGTGCTCCAAAATAAACTGCCCCGGATACTGTTTTCGCAGTTCCCGGAGCTTCTTAATCAGGCGGCTGTCATGGGTGTAAATACTGGCAGTATCCAGTTCATTGTCAAAATTGATGACGGTTTCCTGCTCTGCCTTCGTAAGCTTATATTTCATCGCTCCGCCTCCTTCGCCTTAGCAGCTTTCACCGGCGTATCCGTTCTGGAAGACAAATCCGAGAGTTTACCCAGCACAGATTCCCGTCTGCTGATTTCTGCATCCTCTGCACGATCACAAAGTTCGTCATAATCAATCCGCGTCATGGTGCGGCCACCGAATCCATAATCCGAAAGAATCTGGTCTCTGGCTGCATTCATGCTGATTTCCGGGTTGTCGATCTGTCCGCCGTCAATTTCCGTGAAGTCCTTATGATATAAGGTATAGTCGTAACCGTCCTCACAGGTTTGAATGGCGAGAAAGCCCTTGCTTCCCAAATCCCATGCGCTGCGTTCTTCCGTAATCAGCGGCTCCGGTCGGCATGTACCGCCACCGCGTTCCAACATTTCTGCCAGCTGACAGATGTGCAGAACATCATACCCAAGGCGCAGATGATATTCGTCCATATATTCGCAGCGGGCCGAAAACTTCCGATTCGGATACTTGATCTCCACCGCGCTGCCATCCGGAATTTTGAACCGATCCTCGTAGCTGCTGGTGATAAACCGGATATTTTTAGCATTCTCCAGTTCAGGATCAGCCTTTTTCATCTGCCAAAGAACCTTTCTGCCGCCACGCATCTGCTCCAGCATCTCCGGGGCTACCGGCGCAACGGTAAGACCGTCCAGCTGGGGAATCTCCTTGAGTGCTGCCACCCTCGCGCTTTCTTCGAGAGTAGAAAACGGCTGTTTATCCAACATATCCCAGCCAATGTGTCCCTCGGCAATCTGCACCTTTCTGTCCATATCAAAGCAATGGAATTCCACGCCCTCCTGCTTTTCCTGCAAGGAAAGCAGAGCGACATTATCCACCAGATAAGCTGCATTCATCATTTTCATGCTCATTTTTTACCTCCAAACTCCAGCTTAAATGCTGCTGCACCGTCCTCGCCGGTCTCTACATGAACGGTTGTGTCATAGTAACGATTGGACTTCTTGGAATAGCAGTGGGTAAGCCGTGCTTTTCCCTGATTTACCAGTTGCTTTGCCAGTTCCTCTGTCATCTGCTTTCCCAGTGTCTGAAAGAACCTGTTTTCCTTCCAGAGCGCAAATTTACAGCTCTTATCCCTGCAAAACCATCCCTTTGCCGTTTCACAAACATCACTGCCGCAGGCGGGGCAGGAACCAATGACTTTGCATTCCGGCTGCATCAGGACATTGGCACCTTTCACAGCCTCGTAGGTTTTTACAAGTCCGCTGACCATGCTGCTGATTTCTCCCATAAAGGCATCGCTGTCATACTCGCCGTGTTCTATTTTCAGCAGTTTTTCCTCCCAGTCTGCCGTCATGGATGGAGACTGAATCTGTTCCGGCACCACCGTCACCAGCGCATTTCCCTTGTCCGTAGAACAAAGGTATTTCGTTTTCTTATCGCCCCTGCGCTCGATAAAGCCTTTCTGTACCAGTTTTTCGATGATGGCAGCGCGTGTAGCTGGTGTGCCGATGCCTTTTCGCTCTACACCAGCCGGAAATTCATTCGAGCTGGCACTTTCCATCGCTGAAAGCAGAAGATCTTCGGAAAGATTTTGTCAAGGGTAGTTAAGAAAAATCTTCACTGTTTATGTCATGTAATATCAATCTGTTAATCTTATCCGTCATGGTTTCCTTGCTTGTTTTGCTGAAATGAATTGCCACGTTGTAGGTAGTTCTTCCGATTTTCTTTTTGATATGCGGACACTGTTCTTTGTCTGTTGTCTGCTTTTCTGTCTGTTCCATAAATCTCCTTTTCCCAACGAAAAAAGGTGCATGAAATCCTTCTGTTTTCCATGCACCTCACGCTGTATTTAAATTGCATTTTCGTGTTTCTTATCCCGGTTCTGCTCCCTTGCCTGCTCGTCCGCTCTCTGCTGTGCTTCCATTTCCCTGAGATTGCCTTTGAAAACGGAAAGCCTTGCAAGGTCGGTAGCAACCCTACTGCTATTTCTCTGTATCTGCTCCTGCTGTGCCAACACCTCCGCTAACTGCTTATCAATATATGGCTTTGATATTTTCATATTTTCTGGCATGACTGCCTTTACCCTGTCACGATATATCGCATAGTTTTCAAGCTCTGTTTCATGCTTTTTCTTAAAGGAATTTTTTCTCAATCCGCTTAATGCCTGGTACTCTTTCATGACTGGCTGGTACTGCTTGTAATCGTCATAATCAGATACCGCCTGCGTCCACTTCTCATAACGCACACTTAGCTCTGAAAGTTCTGCCCTGCAATTCTCCAACACCTCCGTCTGCTTTTCCTCAAACGCCCTCACATCTTCCCATGTTTCAAGATGGTTTGTGTCAAGCAGCTTTGCAAGCTGTTCCACATTACCCAGAAGCCGCTTGTCTTTAAATCTCTGTACATAAGGAAAAATCGGTCTTACCACCATTTCTGTCCTTTGTTTCTGCAACATCTCCAATGCGGTCTGAACCTCTGGCTTTTGTTCTGGTACGGAAGCATTGATGGATGGATTGATAGATTGAATACCATCCTTTTCTGTCCGGCTTTTTCTCTCAAAAACAAATCTGAAAACTCCCTTTTTCAGTTCCTCTTTGAGTTCAGAGATAAATCCACAAATCTTCATTATCATGGCATTATATTTCTCGATTGCACGATTGATATTGCCCCTTTCTGTCCGAATGCCTTTTCGTTCCAATGCACTTGCTCTTTCCCCTAAATGAATGGTCGGAATAAGAGGTATTCCTCTGTCCTTATAGGAACGTGGATCAACACGCTCGGCTATGCCTGCTTTTTCATTGGTGGCATTGATAACTTCAGCAATGGCATTTCTCCATTCCTTTGCCTTGCCTTTCTCATTCCAGTCAATCACATTTACTTTCCGGCTTTTATAGCCTTTTCCGCTGGCATTGGGTATCCGGTTACCGTCTGCGTCAAGGACGTATTCTTTTCTTGATTTTGCTCCCCATGTACCATCCTCATTGAGAGGTCTGAGGGTAAGAAGGATATGGATATGCAGATTAGGCTGTCCTTTATCGTTGTACGAACGATGAATACCATAATCTGCACACATTCCCTTATCTACAAACTGCTCTTTGATAAAACGCTCCATGACCTGCCTTGCGGTGGCTTCGTCCCACTCATTGGGCAGGGAATATTTCAGGCTCCTTGCAAGCTGGGCATTCTTCGCTTTCTCATTCTTTTCTACAGAGTTCCATAATACTGCCCTGTCTGCAAATTCCGGTGGTGCGTGTTCCGGCAGAAGCACACCTGCACTGACTAAATCCTCTTTGGCAGTTCTGTTATAGGTCATGCCATAATAATCACTGTAAAGGGATGTCCTGCTGATATAGGCTGACTGCTCAACCGCCGACTGTCCTTTGCTCCGCTGAACTATGGATGCCCTGCTGCTAATTGTTCCGTTCTTCACTGTCCTCTCCTTTCCCACAACGTAGCGGGTTGCACCGGCAGACTTTGTGGGCAGATGAAAGCACGTCTTTTTGTGATTTCATCTGAACGCAAAGTTCACTAGGGTAGGCGGTTCTTTTTACCGCCGAAGGGAGTGTAGCTCCCTTATAACAAAAGGCTTGCCTTTTGTTCAACAAGGTGCCTGCACCTTGTGTCGGATACGAAGTAGCCGACTGCCCTCTGCAAGAGCCTTCGGAGAACGCACAGCACCGCCCCAAAGGGTGGTGTATCTGTGCGCCCTCAACAAAGTTGAGGGAATTGGCTACAACGCTGCACATTCCCTATTCTTCTTCGTTTTCGCCCTCGTCTGCTTCCTCATTTATCGCCGTATCCGGCATTTTCTCCTCCGTCCTTGCAAGCTCCCGTTCAATCTGCTCCATGCAGTTCTTGACCTCTCTTGTGGCAAATGCCACCTGCATAATCCGTCTGGTCTGTTCTTCGCTGTATCTCCTCGGCTCATTAAGAAATGTTTCAAAGTTTGCACCCACCACAATCTTTCTATGGTTATCTGCTTTCCTCTGCTCCATCTTTGCCTTTTTCATCAGCATATCGAGCTTGTTCTTTTCCTGTTCCATGCGTTTCCGCTGTGCTTCGATTTTATTTTCTAAATTCATCTTTCATTACCTCTGCTTTCTTTAAATTTGTTGTCTGTAAAATAGAAAAGCGGTGCTTCCGTTTTATTGGATAACACCGCCGAAATGACTGCCCTGATTCGTTTTGATTTCTGCAATGTACTTCTGTCTCCTTTCTGCACCTGTCGCTGTAAATAAAAAGAGCAACTAAGATTTTCATTTCTTAATTGCTCCATACTTGTATTACTTTACTAAATTTTTGTTAAAACGATATCCTACACCCCATACCGTCTGAATATATATTGGTTTGCTAGGATTGTCCTCTATCTTTTCCCGAATATTCCGAATATGGCTCATGACAATATTGTGATCACCGAAATAAGGTTCTTTCCAGACTCTATCATATATCTGCTCTTTGCTGAACACTTTGCCAATATTCTGTGCCAACAAAAGCAGTATTTCAAACTCTGTATAGGTCAGTTC
>NZ_JBQHWS010000041.1:0-31296 GCF_052063845.1 Blautia sp. HCP3S3_D9 | reverse complement strand
CCCATTCGAAAGAAGTAAACCCCCTTGAAGACGACGAGGTAGATAGGGCAGAGGTGGAAGTGCAGTAATGCATGGAGCTGACTGTTACTAATCGGGTGAGGGCTTGACCAACTAGCCGAGGAAGCGGCAGGATGGAGCAGGAAGGATTCGGAGCAAGCTTGCTTGTGGAGAAGCATTCCTGATACAGACTGAACATTTGCGAAGCAAATGACACTGAGCAACGAAGTTGCGAGGTGACCCCGCTGGAGTACAATACTCAATCGGCAACGCAGGAAGTTAATTCTCAAGGAAATGTCAACATGTATGTAGTTTTGAAGGTGCAAACCTTTATTCCTCCTTAGCTCAGTCGGTAGAGCATGCGGCTGTTAACCGCAGTGTCGTTGGTTCGAGTCCAACAGGGGGAGTTTTCGGAAACATGAAGTCCGATATCAAACAAAATTTTCTACCAGGCTCCATGGTCAAGCGGTTAAGACACCGCCCTTTCACGGCGGTAACAGGGGTTCAAATCCCCTTGGAGTCATTATGTAAGATTTCTTACATGAATAAAAGTTAATATGGTGCCATAGCCAAGTGGTAAGGCAAAGGTCTGCAACACCTCTATCCCCGGTTCAAATCCGGGTGGCACCTCTATTAAACCTCAGATAATAAAAATATCTGAGGTATTTTTTTGTTTATTTTTGCTTAAATAAATCTGTGGACGACCTTCAGGGAAAGAAAATAAGTATAGGAGAAGAGGAGTCCGGTACAGAGCAGAATGCAAACCAGATTCTGACAGGAAGATGACAGTCTTCTGATTGAAGAAGAGAAAAAGCATGAACGTCATACCAGTATGTATCCGTCAGCGGTATTTCAGCTGATCATTGCGATTGGTATCGGAACCATCGTTTCAAAGCTTCTGTCTATGACAGGAATGACATTCCCGATTTATATTGGTGCGATGATCGCAGCGGCGTTTATCCGCAATATCGGGGAATATTCCGGAAAATTTACAATTGACTACGATGCGGCAGTTCTTTCCTCTGGTGTATGCGGTTTGGTATGGGAGCAACACCGAACGCTATGGCGAATATGCAGGTAATCTGTGAGAAGTATGCACCATCTGTAAAAGCTTACCTGTTAGTAGTAATTTTCAATACCTGATTTTTTTATGTCATGTAAAAATTATGGTGACGAAGTAACCAGCTGCAGGCGGAGAATCCTACCTGCAGGTTTATTTCTTATTATAAGAAATTTTCTGTTATATAAAATGAACTATTATTTGATCAGAAGTGCACGAATATTTTTAATTGAATTAGGAGATTTTCGTGAGTCGGTTAAACTTTGGCGGTTTCTGATCTGATAAATGTTCTCCGATCAGTTTCTCCATCCAGACCATATTATACCAGCGGTTAAATTTATAGCCGCATTTGTAGAATTCGCCGACAAGACGGTAACCCATATGAGCGTGGAATTCTACGCTGTTTTTATCCAGATGTTCATCTTCTTCCGGAGGGTAGGCAATGCAGGCGTTCATATTTAAAATTCCCTGCTCACGAAGCGTGCTCTCCAATGCATCGTGCAGTTTACGGCCGATACCACGATGTTTAATGTTCTGGTCAACATAGATAGAAGTTTCTACAGCCCAGTCATAGGCAGGTCTGTCGTGGAAGGGACTGGCATAGGCATATCCAAGTATATTTCCACCCTCTTCAGCGATAAGATAGGGATATTTTTCCAGGCTATGCGCAATGCGTGAGGCAAATTCTTCTACAGAAGGAACATCGTATTCGAAGGTAATTGCGGTGTTTATTACATAAGGAGCATAAATATTCAGGAGTGCCTGTGCATCAGCGGGATTGGCCATACGAATGGTGATGGAAGTGTTAGTTTTCATAAGTGTGTTGTCCTTTCCTGTCATTGTTTAACCGAAACTGCGAAGCAGTTATTCGGTTATGAGTGAGTAGCGAAGCGGATGACTGCGCTACAATTGAGTTGATAAAAGTATTTTCAGAAAAAACTTGACTTAAAGTTAAGTTCATACTGTATGATAAAAGAGGAGATTCTGCAGGCTATTATCTGACCTGATAGAATAAACCTTAAATTTTAAAGACAGTATAGTACTGTCCGTATAAAGAGTCAATATTATAACAGGAGAAAAACAATGGACAGAATAAAGAAAAACTTTGGTTTCGGATACATGCGTCTTCCACTGCTGGAGAATGGCGAAGTAGATAAAGAGCAGACCTGCAAAATGGTTGACACATTTCTGGAAAATGGATTCAATTATTTTGATACAGCTCATGGATATTTGGATGGCAAGAGCGAGATGGCAATCAAGGATTGTTTGTCAAGCAGACATGACCGCAGCGAATATGTTCTTACCAATAAACTTACTCAGGCATATTTTAAAAAGCAGGAAGATATCCGTCCGTTCTTTGAAAGTCAGCTGGAAATCTGCGGTGTAGATTATTTTGATTTTTATCTGATGCATGCACAGTCTGCTGAGATTTTTCAGCATTTTAAGAAATGCCACGCTTATGAGACTGCACTTCAGTTAAAAGAAGAGGGCAAGATCAGACATTTCGGAATTTCTTTTCATGACAGAGCAGAGGTGCTGGAAGAGATTTTGAAAGAATATCCACAGATCGAAGTTGTACAGATTCAGTTTAACTATCTGGATTATGAAGATCCTGCTGTTCAGAGCCGTAAATGTTATGAAGTCTGTCGCAAGTATGACAAGAAAGTCCTGATCATGGAGCCTGTAAAAGGCGGAAATCTCGTAAATCTTCCGGAAGATGCAAAGAAAATTTTGGATGATCTTCATGGTGGCAGTCCTGCAAGCTATGCTTTGCGTTTTGCCGCTGGATTTGAGGATGTGTTGATGGTTCTTTCAGGAATGAGTACTCTGGATCAGATGGAAGATAATATCAGCTTTATGAAGGAGTTTAAGCATCTGAACGAGAAAGAACTGGAAGCAGTACATCAGGTTGCTGACATTTTTCATCAGAAACATATGATCCCATGTACAGCTTGTCGCTATTGTGTTGCAGGATGTCCGAAGCATATTTCTATTCCGGATCTTTTCTCCTGTATGAATGCGAAGATGGTATTCCATGACTGGAATGCAGATTATTATTACAATATGGTACATACAGCCAGAAACGGAAAGGCATCTGAGTGTGTGAAATGTGGTAAATGTGAGAAAGTATGTCCACAGCATCTGAGGATCAGAGAGATTCTTGAGGATGTGGCAAAAGAATTTGAGAAGCCACAGTCGGCGGCAGAATAGAAGTATGAAAGTAAAAACTCCTTCCGAGTAAAAGCCGGGAGGAGTTTTATTTGTGAAAAAACCAGGTTTATTCGTCAAATTCTGCAGTTACAATAAAGCCGCGAGGGGTGTGCTCAATGTTTCGCACAATCCCTTTTCTGGATTTGATACGCTGGGAGTTTGGATAACAGCCGGACATGGCGACTGCAGGCTCAATGATATAGCTGTAGTTCATGAAAGACTGATATTCAGATATTTCGATTTCATCTCCGATTTCGATTAATCCCTGGCGTTCCATTTTAAATTTTTCCTGACGCATAAAATACCTTCTTTCTATTTAATGTAATAAGTATGTTACTGTTCACATGCCACTATCCCGCGAGGCGTTTGGGCATGAATATGCCAAAATTCCGAGACATACGGCGCGAATTTATGCGATTAGCATAAATTCTGTGCATCGCGAAGCGTGTTACTGAGCACGGAGTGAACAGTAACCAGTAACATAAGTATAACACAGATAACTTTCCATAGACAAAATGTTTAGGATTCTATATAATATATTATAGGATTTGGTTACTGTTCATTCCGTTCTCAGTAACAGATTTGCTACATTAAAGCGGCGGAAAGCATCCTGTAAAGGATGGGGCATGAATATACATATTAAAAAAAGTACTTGAATATGTAGGATTCTGCATATATAATAAATTTGGTTTATAATGCTTACAGATAAATGCCAGAGTTTCGGAAAAGAGCAGAAGTCTGGCGTTTATTTTTTCAAAAATTGTATAGTGTAGAAGAGAAAAGGTTACTGAAAATAGAATGAACAATAATGAAAATGAGTGATACAGGAAGGAGGGATTGAAGTGCGGACGATAGTTATTTGCGATGATGTTGAAATTGAGAGACTCCTTCTGAAAGAAATATTATGCCAGTACTTTGAGGAAATAAATGAAGAAGTTTCAATTATAGAGTATGCGTCAGGCGAGACGTTGGTAGCCGATGTAGAAGAAGGCTATCTGGATATGGAACTTCTGTTCCTCGACATTTATATGAAGAAACTTAATGGAATGGAAACTGCCAGAAAGCTGCGTCAGCTGCAGTGTAAGGTGCCGCTTATTTTCCTTACAGCTTCCCCAGACTACGCGATAGAGAGTTACGAAGTACAGGCATCAGGATATCTACTGAAACCATTTTCAGAAGAGAAACTGATGAAACTTCTAAACATGATCCTTAAGACAGATATGAAAAGAAGAGTTGCGATCAAGAGCAGAAGGCAGTACCGTTATCCGTATACAGATGATATCATGTATATTGAGAGCAACAAACATAATGTGATACTGCATCTGGCAGATGGATCAGAGATCGTAACTGTAGATAAGCTGGTAGAGATTGAGAAAAGGATTAATGAGAAGCGTTTCCTACACTGCCATCAGAGTTATCTGGTAAATATGGATTATGTTGGGGATGTTCAGGATGATTTTGTTATGAAAGACGGAACAATTGTCCCAATACGTGTCCGTGGGCGAAAGGATATGCTGGATGTGTATTATAACTATTTTGTGAATCATTTTATGGATCAGTAGAGAAGATGATAGAGTGATTCATCGACAATTTTGCAAAATAAATTGAAGAATTTGCATAAAACATAAGAATAAATAAAAAACTGATATAATACATATCAAGGTACAGCTGATGCAGAAAGAGCAGATGAGCCGGGTACGAGGAAGGTAAGAAACGGCATTATTTGTTTGATTAGTCTGTATACCTAACCTATTATCAAAAATGTGTGAAAAGTGTGTGTTTAAAAGTGTGTGTTAATGTGTGAAAAATCCCCACTGGAATTCAATGTTTCCTCGGCATTGTGTTTCCAGTGGGGATTTGTGGTTTTTGTATAGTTTATTCAGAAGCCTGATCTTCAGAAGAATCGCTTTCCAGGTCAGAACTTTGATCCGCTGAATTAGAAGAATCGCCTTCCTGAGCAGAACTTTGATCATCTGAAGTGGAAGAATCGTTATTCTGATCAGCAGATTGATCGGCAGTATCTGTTGTGACAGAACTCTGATTATCGGAAGTAGTGGCATTATCAGTATTCTGCTCAGAAGATTCATTTGACAGAGCAAGCTCAAGAGAGGTATCTGCGAAGAATGTGTTTGCATTATACAGATACAGGATTTCCTGAACGTTTTCAACCTGGATCAGCTGTTCCAGATCGCCGTAGTAATAACGTGGATCGACCATTACGATCTTGCGGTAATGCTGGGCAAGGAATGGAACAAAACTGTTGGCATAAGAATCTTTGAGCACGAGCAGAGTGTTATCGGTTTCTGTAGGCGTGCTGATCTTCACCTGAGCATGATTTCCACCAAAAAACAGAGCATATTTATCTCTGGTGTCAAGCTTATCCGTGTCATAGAAGCTGGCACTTTTTTTCTGTTCGTCTACGTAGTTGATAACGGACGCAAGTACATTCTCACCTGTTGGAAGAAATACGTCGATCTCATCCTTTTCACCGGAACGGAAGCCGCTTTTGGCAGATAAGGTTCCCTGAAAAGAACGGGTGACAGGGGCTTTGTCATAAGTATCTGCAGAAGTATCAATTTCCAGTGTTTTCGCTGCCTGCAGATAAGCATAATAGGCGCCCTGGGTAGTCCAGTGATGGTCTGTGTGATAATAGAGATCTTCCATTTTGTGATCTTTAAAGGTGTCGCGGACATCAATAAAAGTCACGCCTGCCTGCGTCAGGGAATCTGACAGATTGTTTAACCAGGAGTTCTGATCCTGTACAGGTGCAAAAGCAGGAAGTTTATTGCTTAAAATATTGACAGAGTTTGGTGCGATCAGTGCATACTGTTTCATGTCAGAATGTCTCTGTGCAAAGTCGGTCATTGCCTTTACTGTAGCATCATATTGAGCCTGGTCAGGTGTCTTGAATTCTTCCATCAGATATCCGGATTTTCCAAGGTATACACCGTTGGCTTCAACTTTTCCCATGAGACGGTCTGTTCCGGCTTTCAGTGTGATCCACAGGTCACGGAGTGGAAACTGATCATTTTCGTAAGTTTCAAATTGTTTTTCATATCCTCCGGAAGCAATCTGACCGGCATTTAGATGAGGCCGGGAGGAAAGGACACGGTTCTCTTTTTCGGAGAACCCTCTGTCCGGAAGTACAATACTTATCAGGAGCACGACCACTGGGAGAAACAGAAAGATAAGTCCCATTCTGTGGAAAAATAACCGATAATTTCTTAATGATTTTTTCATACTGTTTTCCTTCTAAAATTTCGCATATAAAAATGGTGTGTAGGAATTGTAAACCATGTAAGCAACGGATAATGCAAACAAAATAAGATTTACAACTAATGCAGCTGCAGGTCTGCGTTTAATAAGACGTCTGAAGTACAGATAAGGAGTTGGACGGCATGCTAAGATACTGATCAGAAGAAGGATAAAACCTGTCTTGAGATAGTAAAGTGCGGTGCTGTCTATAAAGCTGGAAGCTCCGATTCCGAACATAGCCCCCAGATAATGACCAAGGGCGCCAAAATCAGTCTGACTGAAGAATGCCCATCCGATCATGACAACAAGCATGGTATAGACTGTGCGAAGCCATGACGGCATACGTTCCAGAACTCCCTGGAGTACAAATTTCTCGAGTAAAAGAAAGAAACCATAGTAAACACCCCACAGTACGAAGTTCCAGCTTGCACCGTGCCACAGACCTGTAAGTGCCCATACAATAAGAATATTGCGTACATGTTTCAGAGTGGATACACGGTTACCGCCAAGCGGGATATAAATATAATCCCGGAACCAGCTTCCCAGGGAAATATGCCAGCGTCTCCAGAATTCAGAAACACTGGTGGAAATATATGGATAATCAAAGTTCTTATTAAAGTCAAATCCCAGCATTTTTCCAAGACCAATAGCCATATCTGAATAACCGCTGAAGTCAAAATAAAGCTGCATGGTATAGGCAAGAATACCGATCCAGGCAGTAAATACAGACATTTGGGAATGTCCGCAGATTCCGGCGTACAGGGCAGAGAGGTTATCTGCCAGAAGAACTTTCTTGGCAAGACCTTTGACAAAAAGCTCTGCACCAAGACCAAATCTGGAGACATTCAGGGAACGATGTGTTAACTGTTCCTCAATATCTGCATAACGGATGATCGGTCCTGCAGAAGTGTAAGGAAACATGGTGCTGTATACTGCAAAAGTAAGAAAGTTTCTCTGTGCATTGATCTTGCTTAAATAAATATCAAACAGATAGGACAGATTACGGAATGTGTAGAAAGAAAGTCCTATCGGGAGAGAAAGTTCCGGGTGAGGAATGTGGATACCTGTGATTCCTCCGATCGTATTAAGTAGGAAACCATAATATTTAAAAAATACAAGGATGAACAAATTTACAACAATGGAAAAAATCAGATTGATCTTTTGCTTTCGGTCATCATAATATAAACGTTCCAGTTCTGTACCCATATAATAGTTAAAGACACTGGAAAACAACATAAGGATCACATAGACAGGTTCTCCCCATGCGTAGAAGACCAGACTGCCAAGAAACAGCAGCAGGTTGCGAAGCTTTCCCGGAACCAGATAATAAATCAGCATGAAAACCGGAAGAAAGCAGAATATAAAAAAGATACTGTTAAATACCATATGAAAAATTCTCCAATCTGGATGTTATATCAGGGAAAGAAAGGCGCTGCGCCAGTTCTGAGCATCAGCTCCGCACATGTAATATACGTAATTTCCCTTTTTGCCAACAACTGCATTGTTTAAAAGTGCCATCTGATCTGTGCCGTATCCCTCAAATACCTGTTTCTGACTGGAAAGATGAGAATTGGCACTTTCAAGCAGAGTGGCTGCCTGTGTATTGTCTCTTGCTTTCATGATACAGATCTCCTCAACAGCCATAGGTGAAGCAGCCTTGTAAAAGAAATATCCATCAATGCTGCGGTCATCAGTCTGATAGTAGTGTTTCAGATCTGTACGGTTTTCCTGATTCAGTGAAGTAATGGATGAATCCTGCTCCATACTCTGTGCGATACTTTCAATAGGTACATTTCTGGCACTGTCAGAGGTATAAAGGACTGTAAGATACGCTGCCAGAAAAATGACAAGACCACCCTTAATTATAATATGAAGATATTTTTTCATGCCTGTAACCCCGCTGTCTGTGCCATGTGAGTCAGCCATTTTGGATAGTAATCCTGAATTACATGTTCACCATCTGGTTCATACAGATTCTCGGAACTGCTTTCTACAATAGCTGTATTGTCAATATAGGTACATCCCATTTCCTGGCAGAGACTGATAAGTCCGTCGTTGTAGTCGGAATAATAGCCAAGATCTGGAGTCTGTGCGATCGCCTCATCTGTAATAGGCAGAATGCAGTTGATATAGATCGGAACATCTGGCAGTGCAGTCTGAATTTTCTTTAACTGTGTGCGGTAGGCATCAATAAATGATGTAGCATCAGATCCATATATTTCAAGGTCATTGGAACCAAAAGCCATGAATACATGAGTTGGGTTCAGACTGATGGCAGTGCTGATCTGATCATCAGCAGCGCCTACATTTAAGCCTCGTTTACTGATTACGACATCTGTATCCAGATAATCGTATTCTACAATTGATTCTGTAATAGAATCACCGATGATGACACTGCCTGCGAATACCTGTCGGATTTCTACATCGCTCAGCACAGTCATAACAGAACCATCTGAAGCTGCCTCGGAGTCTGAAGAACTGCCGGATGCCTGTTTCAGTTCCTGAAGCTCTTGTTCTGTCTGGGAAATATCAGAATTCTCCAAAGCCTGAAGACGGGCAACTGTTTCCTGACAGACAGAATCATCCCCGCGCCCACGTGTGCCCAGAAATATGAGAGCACCGGCGAGTATCACACCAGCAGGGATCAGAAATAAAACTTTATTCTTTGGTTGTTTTTTCAAAGTAAATCCTTCCCAGAGCCATAGGCTCTTGTGGGGAAAATCCCCATTTTATGACATATTTCGAATCCATTATAATACCACTGGAAAAAACTTCAAGCGAAATTTCACAAAATTTACACAAAGTCGTTCAGTTGTATGTGGACGGAGAGAAAGAAAGGGGGTATACTGAAACAATAACGGGGAATTTATACAGTCAGGAGGAATGGTTTGTGGGAAAAAAAGTTTCAGGTTTTTTTAAGAGTGAGATCATTTCGTCGATTTTTTATCTGGCGTTTGGTCTGTGTCTGATCCTGATTCCGGATCAGACAGTGAACATTATTTGTAAGGTTATATTTGGTCTGGTAATGATCGCAGCAGGGATTTATCATATTGTAATTTATACAGCTGAGAAACAGAAAGCAACAATTATGGATTTGTTTACCGGTGTGATCGTTATGGTGCTGGGAATATTCCTTTTCTTTACGCCACAGATCGTGATTAAGCTTCTTCCTTATTTATTAGGTGCTTTTGTACTGGTTGACAGCATCTGGAAAATTAAGGGAAGTTACAGATTAAAGAAAGCGGAGCGCGGCCGTTGGAAAGTGATTCTTATTGGATGTCTGATCTTCATTGCGCTTGGGGTTTCCATGCTGTTTTATTTTTTCTTGAGTGTGAAGAAGATGATCTTGTTTTCGGGAATCATTCTGACGGCAAATGGTGTGGTTGATATTGTATTTCTGATCATGCTCCGTACTGGAATGAAAAAAGCGGAGAAACTTCGCATTGCCAGAGATAAGGAAGAGTCAGAGAAGAGTTCTGGTGAACTGGCAGAGACATCTGTTGTGAATACAGAAGAAGCAGATTATGTGGAGGTAGAAGA
Organism: Blautia sp. HCP3S3_D9; assembly: GCF_052063845.1. Lineage (NCBI taxonomy): Bacteria > Bacillati > Bacillota > Clostridia > Lachnospirales > Lachnospiraceae > Blautia > Blautia sp. HCP3S3_D9. Next base: position 21,233 of record NZ_JBQHWS010000041.1, on the reverse strand, counting down.
GAATATAGCGCCAGAACCGGAAAAAGTACAGGAATCAGTGCCGGAGTCGGAAGAGCAGAATGCAGATGCGGATACAGGATTTGAAAAAGCATTTCAGACTGCGAAAGTCAATTTGTCCAAGGAAACAGTTCAGACTGCAGATGCAGCAGATGCAGAGGCTATTCTGGAAGTTAAGAAGGATAAAACAGAAGAAGATGTGGAGAGTCCGGGAAGAGAAATCAGGGAAATGTTGAAAAATCATGATGAACCACTGGAAGAATGGAAGGATTGAGTGAAGCATGCAGAAACAGACATCAATTGTGCTCATGAATTTTTCCGGGATTTATAGGGAAGAAGAATTCTGGAAAAACAGACAGGTGTCCTGGATCGAGGTTCAGGACATATGTGGAACAAACTGCTATTGTGATGATGAAGCAATCGCAGAGATCAATAAAAGAACAGAAAGCCATTCGGTTGCCGGAATCCACTTTATCGATTCCGGCAATTATCACTATATGACAAGGCTTTGGATGGCAAGGATGGAGAAACCGTTCTGTCTGCTGGTCTATGACAATCATACAGATATGCAGCTGCCGGCATTTGGCGGTATTCTGTCCTGTGGAGGATGGATTGCTGCGGCATTGGAGGAAGTGGAGAAGCTGGAACATGTAATCCTTATTGGTCCGGATGAAGCTGCGTATGAACAGGTGGATGAGACGCTGAAGAGAAAAGTAACATTTCTTTCCAGGGAGAAGCTTCAGGGAATGAATGATGAGGAGATAAACAGTTTTCTCAAAGCTTCGGTCTGTGAAGCGTGTAACTGGACACGAGGTGAAGGCATATATGCAGATTTTGAAAAACCTTTGCCATTATATATATCTATTGACAAGGATGTGCTATGTACAGAAGATGCACAGACGACATGGAGTCAGGGAGATATGCATTTGACTACGTTGTTGTCAGGGATACAGACTGTGATTGAATGTGCAAAAGAGAATGGCAGAAGCATTGCAGGTGTGGACATCTGTGGAGAAGCGGATGCAGAGGCGGCACATGAGAATGAGTCCAACGATTTTGCAAATGAAAAATTGCTGGAAGTTTTTGATGGTTTGTTTGGAAAGCGAAATGGCCTGGATATCAAAATACCACCGCCGCAGGCGATTTTCAATGAAGTTTGATTTGTAACTGTGAAGGCATTGAACAGTTACAAGTATTTTAAGATTAGAGAGGACTTGAAACATGCATAATGAGTTACTGCATATAGGACCACTGACGGTTTATGGTTATGGCTTTATGATCGCCATGGGCGTGCTGGCGGCCTGGTTTGTAGCGGAGCAGAGAGCACGGAAGCTGAATCTTGCATATGAACATATTTTTTATCTGGTAGTGTGGTGTGCAATCGGTGGATTTGCTTCTGCAAAGATTCTGTTCTGGATCACAAACTGGCAGGAATTTCTACAGAATCCGCGGCAGTTGATCAGTTCAGATGGTTTTGTTGTTTATGGCGGGATCATAGGAGGAATTCTGGTAGGATGGTTGTACTGCAGGATAAAGAAGCTGAAATTTCTGGAGTATTTTGATCTGATGATGCCATCTATCGCACTGGCGCAGGGATTTGGAAGAATTGGATGTTTCCTTGCGGGATGCTGTTACGGAAAGGAGACTTCCGGGGCACTGGCGGTTACGTTTACAAATTCAGATTTTGCACCAAATAATGTGGCATTGATTCCGACGCAGATTTACTCCAGTATTCTGGATTTCCTTCATTTTCTGCTGCTACTTTATGTGGCAAAGCATAAAAAGGCAGATGGACAGGTGGCGGCCTGCTATCTGATTTTCTATAGTATAGGAAGATTTGTAATTGAATTCTTCAGAGGAGATATTGAGAGAGGAAGCGTCGGCGTCTTGTCGACTTCACAGTTTATCAGTATTTTTACTGCCGTGGCAGGAGTCGTATTATTGTTGTCTGTTATGAGAAAACAGAAAAACAACAGATAAAGTACAGACAGGTATAAGAAAATATGAGTTGGGAAGAAAGATGACTTGCAACTGTTCAGTACTTTTACAGCTGGTAGACTGTGGAATAGCTACGATAAATCATAAAAAGGAGATCTGGCACATATCATATATAAAAAATTCAGGAAGTCAGAAATGTTCGGACCTGACGATTTTGAGATGCAGATACAGCAGGAAGAAGTCCCCGGCATTCATACTGAGCCGTTCATACCACCGGCACAGGATGAACAGTACGGGGATTTAATTGTAAAGCATGGACAGAATATGGGGGAAGATTATGAAAACAGAGCAGATGCGGAATTTCTTCCTGTCAATGAGATGTTTGGAATTTTATATGTCCCGCTGAATGAGATCGGCCCGTTGGAAATCAATTCCTACAGTTATGCATCGTTGCCAAAGTGCTATACATTTATGGACGTAGATGCTCTGAATGCCTCAGGAATCACGAGGTTACATAATCATCCTTATCTGAATCTGCAGGGAGAGGGAACAGTGATTGCAGTTATTGATTCTGGAATTGACTATATGAATCCAATCTTTCGCAGTGGAGATGTGAGCAGAATCGCATATATCTGGGACCAGACGATACCAGGGAATGAAGATGAACGGGTGCCTTATGGAAAAGTTTTTACAAGAGAAGAAATTAACCAGGCATTTACAGCTGAGAATCCGCGGGAAATCGTGCCGTCTGTAGATGAGAATGGACATGGCACAGCTATGGCGGGGCTGGCAGCAGGAAATTTCATACCTTCGGAAAATTTCTCCGGGGCTGCTCCGAAAGCTACGATCATTGTAGTGAAATTAAAGACAGCAAAATCTTACTTGCGGAAGTTTTATCAGTATCCGCCGCAGGCAGAGGTATTTCAGGAGAACGATATTATGCTTGGAGTTTCTTATGCGGTAAGGACAGCGAAAGCTATGGGAATGCCAGTTTCTGTCTGTCTGGGACTGGGCACTAGTCAGGGGGCGCATATTGGAGATAGTGAACTGAGTAGATATGTAGACTATATTAATGAAGATTCTCAGGTATCGGTATCAGTGGCAGCAGGAAATGAGGGAGCAGCACAGCACCATTACACAGCAGAACTAAGTGGTGTGAGGAATCAGGATACTGTGGAACTGCGTATTGCAGAGGGAGAACAGGGATTTTCTATGGAATGCTGGGGAGATCCACCGGATGATTATACGGTATCTGTGCAGTCCCCGGCAGGGGAGACATTGTATGTGAGTAGTTCACTTGGAGCAGGGACACAAGAATTGAGTTTTATTTTTGTAGAGACGAAAATACTGGTCAATTATGTGAGGATGGAGCGGCTGACAGGAAAGCAGCTGGTCTATTTTCGGTTCTTTCATCCTGCCGCCGGGATTTGGAAGATAAATGTCAGTAAAAAGGAAGGACCAGGCAGTAGATTTCACATGTGGCTTCCGGTGCAGGGATTGATCTCTACGGAGACTTATTTCCTGGAATCTACACCGTATACCACAGTCACAGCACCCGGAGATTCTACCAGAAGTATTACTGCGACTGCCTATCAGTATAGGGATAATAGTCTGTATTTTCAGGCGGGGCGTGGCTTTACTCCGAATAATCAGGTGACACCGGATCTGGCGGCACCGGGGGTAGATTTGATCATTCCATTGCCAGGAGGCGCATTTGGAAAGGCTTCAGGGAGCAGTCTGGCAGCTGCGATCACTGCAGGGGCAGCAGCGCTGGTGCTGGAATGGGCAATTGTAAGAGGAAATATTCCATATGCTTCAGGGAATGCAGTGAAATTTTATCTGCAGAAAGGGGCAGTCAGAGAAGAACAGATGGAGTATCCGAATCCGGCATGGGGATATGGAAGACTGGATCTGTATCATACATTTGAGGTTATCAGTTAGGAGATTATTTTCGGAAAAAAGGAATGTGCAGGGGAAGGAAGAAGTTTGTCAAAATAGTAACCAAATTTGCGGGATAAATCTTGTATAGTTTTCAACCAAAAATTGTTAGGTGATCTAATTGTTTTTTAGGAAGAAAAATGTTACAATATACAAAAGAAATTGGGAGGCAATTATGAAGAGAGGCAGTATTTTTGAAACTGACGGAATCCCCCGCATGAGTGAGGCATTACCACTTGCCATGCAGCACGTCGTAGCCATGATCGTAGGATGTGTAACACCGGCGATCATTGTTTCTGGAGCAGTCCCGGGCGGACTTTCCAGAGAGGACCAGGTTATTCTGATTCAGTCAGCACTGGTCATTGCAGCACTTGCAACTTTGCTTCAGCTGTTTCCGATTGGCGGAAAGGCGAAATTTGCAATTGGCTCAGGCTTGCCTATTATCATGGGTGTCAGCTTTGCTTATGTGCCAAGTATGCAGGCGATAGCGGAATCGTACGGCATAGCAGCGATCATGGGCGCGGAGATCGTTGGTGGTATCGTAGCAGTTGTCATGGGTTTGCTGGTCAAGAAGATTCGAGTATTCTTCCCACCGCTGATCACGGGAACAGTCGTATTTACCATTGGTCTTTCCCTGTATCCGACAGCCATTAACTATATGGCGGGCGGTACCAGCAATCCGAATTATGGTTCCTGGCAGAACTGGGCGATCGCATTTTTTACTCTGATCGTGGTTACGGCACTGAACCATTTTGGAAAGGGAATCTGGAAACTGGCTTCTATCCTGATCGGTATCATCGTAGGATATCTGGTTTCTATTCCATTTGGAATGGTAGATTTCTCAAGCATTGGCGAGGCAGGTGTCTGTCAGCTTCCGTCTCTGATGCATTTCGGAGTACAGTTTGAGCCGTCTTCCTGCGTGGCACTTGGAATCCTGTTTGCGATTAACTCTATTCAGGCGATCGGTGATTATTCAGCGACTACTATTGGAGCTATGGACAGAACTCCTAAGGACGAGGAACTTCAGAGAGGTATCGTCGGATATGGTATTTCTAACGTAGTAGGTGCATTTCTCGGAGGACTTCCGACAGCTACATACAGCCAGAACGTAGGTATCGTTACAACCACAAAGGTTATCAACCGCTGGGTACTGGGGCTTGCAGCAGCAATCCTTGGCGTAGCTGGTCTGGTTCCGAAGTTCTCAGCAATCCTGACAACCATTCCTCAGTGCGTACTGGGCGGTGCGACAGTATCTGTATTTGCATCTATCGCAATGACAGGTATGAAGCTGGTTGCTTCTGCTGAGATGGATTATCGTAACTCATCAATCGTAGGACTTGCAGCAGCACTGGGAATGGGTGTATCTCAGGCAACAGCGGCACTTGCAAGCTTCCCGGCATGGGTAACAACAATTTTTGGAAAATCACCGGTTGTTCTTGCAACGATCATTGCAGTACTTCTGAATGTAATTCTTCCGAAAACACGGGACGAACGCAAAGAAGAAGCGAAAAAAAAACTGGAAGTAGAGCAGAAACTGGAAGAAGATCATAAGGAATTTGGGGCATAAAGAGCAGAATCATATATGATATCTGTTGAAAAATCAGAAAATTGAATATGGGAAAAGAAAAGATGTACTTTTGCAGGGGGATGTGAGAATACATCTTTTCTTATGTCATAGGAAATTACTCCGTAATGTTCCAATGACATAAAAAAGCCCTCCGGGCAGGATTCTTTCTTGTATAACAATAACTTATGACAGATATATCGGATTGGTATATGAAATATGTACAAATATATAAGAATAGTTTAATAGAAAACTTCTTAAATTATCAAAATTGATTACTGGAATTTGTTGATAAAAAAGTTGCTTTGAGAATAAAATGCTGTTAAAAAGAGCAGTTTATACAAAATAAAAGAATATTCAAAAAAATTTAGCTTTATGTGTTACTTGTATGATATAATAACTTTATCTAAGGCAACACGAAAAATCAAACGACACAGGAGGTTTACTCATGTCCAGAAAAAATCTGATCGTCGGCCAGTCCGGCGGCCCTACCGCAGTCATTAACAGCAGTCTTTACGGAGTTGTATCCGAAGGAATGCGACATCCGGAAACCATCGAACATATTTATGGAATGGTAAATGGAATCGAAGGATTTCTGAATGGAACAGTCCTTGATTTCGCAGAAGCACTCCCGGGAAAGAAGCTGGAAGGCTTGAAGTATACACCAGGTGCTTATCTCGGCTCCTGCCGTTACAAACTGCCGGAATCACTGGAAGACCCGATTTATCCGAAACTCTTTAAGAAATTTGAAGAGATGAATATAGGCTGGTTCTTCTACATTGGCGGAAATGATTCCATGGATACAGTAAGCAAACTTTCCAGATATGCAGCACAGATTGGAAGCGATATCCGTATCATTGGAGAACCGAAGACCATCGACAATGATCTGGTCCACACAGACCATACCCCGGGTTTTGGAAGTGCAGCAAGATATGTAGCATCTACTGTTCGTGAGATTACCATAGATGCAAATGTTTATGAAAAGAAATCTGTAACTATCGTAGAGATCATGGGCCGTCATGCAGGATGGCTCACAGCGGCATCCGCACTTGCCCGCAAATATATCGGTGATAACCCATTACTGATCTATCTTCCGGAAACTGCCTTTGACCAGGAAGCATTCCTTAAAGCGGTAGAGAAGTCTTTTGAGAAAAACTGCAACGTTATTGTCTGTGTGTCCGAAGGCATTCATGATGCACAGGGTACATTTATCTGCGAATATGACAATTCTGTAGGCACAGATACTTTTGGGCACAAAATGCTGGCAGGCTGCGGCAAATATCTGGAGAATCTCGTCCGTAACCGTCTTGGTGTCAAGGCACGTTCCGTAGAACTTAATGTCAGCCAGCGCTGTTCTGCATCTATGATGTCAGCCACAGACCAGCAGGAAGCTGTCAAAGCCGGTGAATTTGGTGTACAGGCTGCATTGAATGGGGTGACCGGAAAGATGATCTCATTCATCCGCAAAGAAACACAGGATGGTTCTTATGTTATGGAATGTGGTCTGGAAGATGTCAATGATATATGTAATGAAGAGAAAACAGTTCCGTTAAACTGGATTACTTCAGACGGTTCTGATGTTACAGAAGATTTTATCCGCTATGCCCGTCCGCTGGTTCAGGGAACTGTAGAAATCCCTTACGGTGAAGATGGACTTCCGGCATTTGTGTATCGGAAATAAGAGGGAAAATAACAACCGGGAAAGAATTTATCAGAGATTGAAATTCATTCCCGGTTGTGTATTTACATATTATAATAAGCTGCATAAATTCCGTTCATATCGAGTAGCTCTTCATGTGTTCCTCTTTCTGCAATCCCATCCTCAGTGATTACGATAATCTCATCCGCATCCCGGATTGTAGAAAGTCTGTGTGCAATCGTAATGGTAGTACGGTTCTGTGAAAGTTCCTCCAGACTTCTCTGAATCCATCGCTCACTTTCGTTATCCAGTGCACTTGTTGCCTCATCCAGGATCAAAATTGGTGGATTTTTCAAAAAAACACGCGCAATAGAAATACGCTGTTTCTGTCCGCCTGAAAGTCTCGTTCCGCGTTCTCCGACGTAAGTATCATACTGTTCCGGCAATTCCATAATAAAATCATGAATACTTGCTCTCCGGGCTGCTTCAATAATCTCTTTATCTGAAGCGCCAGGTTTTCCGTAAGCAATATTATCCTTAATGGTTCCATCAAAAAGATAAACATCCTGCTGTACAGTACCAATCTGACTTCTGAGACTTTTCAGTGTCAATCTGCGAATATCTTTGCCGTCAATGGTAATGCGGCCGGCTGTTACATCGTAAAAACGTGGCAGGAGCGAACAGATTGTAGTTTTTCCACCGCCTGACGGTCCAACCAGTGCTACAGATTTTCCGGCAGGAATATCAATAGAAATATCCGAAAGTACAGGAGTATCATCATCACTGTAATGAAACGAAACATGCTCATAACTTACATGTCCTTTTACATTCGTAAGCCCTTTCGCATTCGGAGCATCCGTGATCTCAGATTCTGTTTCCATCACATCAACGAAACGACGAAACCCGGAGAGACCTTTCTGCATCATTTCTACCAGTTCCACCAGAATCTGAATTGGGCTGATAAAAATTCCAATATAAAGTGCATACATGGCAAGATCTGCTGTCTGCATTTCACCGTTCGCGATGAGATAACCACCATACACCAGTGTAACCAGATACATCATCCCCTGAAAAAACAGATTGGAACTCATAAAACTTCCCATACAATGATAATTATCCCGCTTGGAAACCAGAAATGCATCATTGCTCTTTTTGAATTTCTCGTGTTCAATCTCTTCATTGGCAAAAGACTGCACCACACGGATCCCGGACAGGGTGTCCTGCAGACTGGCGTTTACATCTCCGATTTTTCGTCTGTTTTCCATAAAAGTTTCCTGCATTCTTGCATTCTGCTTAAAAGAAAATACAAACATGATAATAACCAGAATGATCAGTGGAAGAGCCAGTTTCTTATTGATAAAAAGCAGAAAAATAAAGGCACCGATAATCTTTACCAGAGAGATAAAGAGGTTCTCCGGACCGTGGTGTGCAAACTCTGAGATGTCAAAGAGGTCACTTACCAGTTTACTCATCATCTGACCGGAATTATTCCGGCTGTAATAGGAAAAGGAGAGTTCCTGATAATGATCAAACAATTCCTGACGCATATCACGTTCCATATATGCGCCCATCATATGTCCCTGATAGGTGACATAATATTTGCAGAGACACTGCACTACATACATAATAAAAATACAGCCCGCGATCAGCGGCAGCGCATGCAGGATTTTTGACTGATTCTGTGTGAACAATGTTCTGGTCATAGTACGCAGGATCTGAGGATAAGCCAGATCTACCAGACTGATCACAGCCGCACATATCAGGTCAATAAAAAAGACTGCTTTATACGGACCGTAATAGTGAATGAATTTTTTGATAGTATTCATAAGAAGAAATCCTTTCAATTGTGATAAATCCATAGTAACATAACAGGAATTAAAGTCAAGAAGCGTCGGGACTTTAAAATAAAACATTTTTGTGTTATATTGAGGATAGTTACGTAAAGACAAAAGAAGGGGAGCAGAAAAGAAATGCAGGACAGAAAGCTGGAACAGGCACTGGATATTTATTTCGGGAGAGAACCTGACAGAGAAACAAAGGAATTTCAGGATGCGCAGAAGTATCTGAAACTCAGAATACGTCCTGCTATGGAATTTCTTATAGAGAAAGAAGATACAGAGGGAATGGAACAGCTTGAGAATTGTGGCTGGTTTTCTGCGAAAGAACTGGAAAGTTTTATCAGATGTGCAAGGGAGAAGGCGAAACTGCGTTCTCTGGTATGGCTGCTTCATCTCAAAGACCGGAAATATGGATATCAGAAGAAAGATTTTTCCCTGTAAAGAATCTCAGACAATGAGCTATTCATCAGAGAGAGGAACCGATAATTATGAGTGATATGGACAGACAGGAGCTTCTGGGAAAAAGAATCCTTCAGAACTGCAGAAATGAACTGTATCTGGATTTCCCTTATCTGGACGGAGCATTTGCAAGTCTGGAATATGAAGCAGATAACAGTATTATTACCATTGGCACAGACGGAGAGAAAATTTATTTTAATCCGACCTTTCTGTTAAAACAGTATATCAGGGGTCCTGAGACAGTAAGACGGGGATATCTGCATATGCTGTTACATTGTCTGTATCTTCATATTTTTATGATGCCGGATAAGGAAATTGACGAGTGGAACAGGGAATGTGATTCCTTTGTGGAAGAGTTGATAGATAAATCTGTTCAGGAAAGTGGAAGCTGCAACCTGAAAAAAAGAAGGTTCAATGAGAATGGTACAGCAGATGTGGCAGATGACAGCTTTGATGACCATACGTTGTGGCAGCGAACTGCAGGTCAGGCATCCGGCGGCAGGAGAACAAAGGAGAAATGGGAGCGTGTTCTGGCCTATACGTCACAGAATAAGACTGGAACCAGGAGTCGTGCAGGGACTCAGACAACGAGCCGTCAGGAAGAACTGGATGAGATTTACCGGAGCAGATATGATTACCGGAAATTTCTGAAGCAGTTTTGCAGACTGCGTGAGGAAGTAGAACTGGATACAGAAAGCTTTGACTATATTTTTTATCGTTTTGGAATGGAACATTACGGAAATATTCCGTTGATAGAGCCTCTGGAATATAAAGAAGTAAACCGGCTGGAAGAACTGGTGATCGCTATTGATACCTCGGGATCATGTTCAAAGGAAACGGTGCAGAGATTCCTTGGAGAAACTTATTCGATTTTAAGCGAGAAAGAGAATTTTTTCAGCAGAATGAAAGTATATATTGTTCAGTGTGACTGTTTCATTCAGAAAGTGGATGTGATCCATTCTGAAGAAGAGTGGAAAGAATACAGCCGGAACGTAAGGATACAGGGGCGGGGCGGTACAGATTTCCGACCGGTCTTTGAACTGATCCGGCAGGAAAAAGAGCGAAAAGAGCTGAAAAATCTCAGAGCACTGATCTATTTTACAGATGGTGACGGGATTTATCCGAGACAGAAGCCAGATTATGAAACTGCGTTTGTATTTCTGGAACGTACGGACAAAATGAAACTGGTGCCGGCCTGGGCGAAATGCCTGATAACGAAAGTGAAATAGAATGTCTGTTTTTTTGGTTTATCTCCTGATGATAGTGACAAAACAAGGTGGAGATTGGCTGAAAGAAGAGAAACGGCCAGTAATAATTGACAGGAGCAGAGAAATGAATATACAGGAAGCAAAAAAAGAAATCTGCAACACACTTCGTGCGTACCTGGCGAAGGATGAAGATGGATATTATATTTATCCGCTGGTTCGTCAGAGGCCGATTTTAATGATCGGTCCACCCGGGATCGGCAAGACGGCTATTATGGAGCAGGCAGCAGCAGAATGCGGTGTAGGACTGGTATCGTACACGATTACGCATCATACCCGTCAGAGTGCCATTGGCCTGCCGGAGATCGTGAAGCGAAATTATGGCGGAAAGGGAATGATGGTGACAGACTATACAATGAGTGAGATCGTAGCGTCTGTTTATGACTGCATGGAGAAAACAGGAAAGAAAGAGGGAATCCTGTTTATCGATGAGATCAACTGTGTGTCAGAAACCCTGGCACCTGCCATGCTTGCACTTCTCCAGAATAAAACCTTTGGAAGTCATAAGATTCCGGAAGGCTGGGTTCTGGTAGCAGCAGGAAATCCGCCGGAGTATAATAAATCGGTCAGAGAATTTGACATAGTTACTTTGGATCGTGTCCGCAAACTGGAGATTGAGCCGGACTGTGATACATGGCTGAAATATGCCGGACAGCAGAATGTACATCAGGCAGTTATTTCTTATCTTTCCATGAAAAAGGAACGATTCTATGCCGTGGAGAATACAGTGGACGGAAAATTCTTTGTGACTGCCAGAGGATGGGAAGACCTTTCCAGGCTGATACAGAGCTATGAGAGACTGAGAATTGAGATTAACGAAGAACTGGTGGGAGAATTTTTGCAGAAAGAAGAAACTGCCAGAGATTTTGCCGGATTTTACCAGTTGTATACGAAATATGGAGAGGATTATCAGATTCCTGCGATCCTGGAAGGAAAACTGAGTACGGATACCCTGAAACAGAAACAACAAATGGCAGCAGGAGGTGCTTTCGAAGAGCGTTTTGCTGTTGTAAATCTGATCCAGGGCACACTCAGGGAAACAGCAGGAGAATATGAACGGGCAGACCAGCAGATTACGGTACTGCATGAACTTCTAATCCATCTGAAGAATCAGGTAAAGAAAATTTCTCAGGATGAAAAAAGCAGAATGCAGCTTATTGACAGTGTTTCAGGAGGGATATCTGTACTTGAGGAATTTGCGCAGGAGCAGGAGAACAGTCTGCAGGTTAAGATAAAAATGGAACTTATTTCAGGCAGGGAGCAGAAAATCCAGGAAACAGCGATTCGCAGATTAAGAGAATATATTCTGACTGCGAAGAAAGAACATCTGAGATCTGCGGAAAGCGGATTTAAGCGGATCTGCAAATGTTTTGAAGAAGAGGTTATCCATAGAGAAAATCTGATAGAAAGACTACAGAAAGAATTGCAGAATGCTTTTTCTTTTATTAAAGAAAGCTTTGGAGAGGAACAGGAGATGCTGCTCTTTGTGACCGGGATCACTGCAGATCCTGATCTGATTACATTTATTGTTGAGAATGGATGTCCGGCCTATTTTCAGTACAGTGGAATGCTCTTATATAATAAAGAAGAAAAAGATTTGCGGAAAGCGTGTCTGGAGGCGGTACAGAAAATCTGAAGGGAATGAAAAACTACAAAGACAGGCCTGCAGCCGGGTATAATGAGCTATCATAGACAGCGGCTGGGAGCTGATGTCTGTATGATAGAAGCAATCAGACAGTATCTGATACATAGCAGCAGAAAGATTGCTGCGGAAATGGAGGAAGAATGTCAGAAAAACAGCCTAAAAAAAAGAAAACGGCAGGAGACATTGTACTGACGGTTGTCCTTGTGGCGGCAATCTGTGTATTCTGTTATGCAGGATATAATCTGTTTCATATTTATACAGAATACAAGAAGGGAACAGATGAGTACAATTCCATTACACAGATGGCAGTGACAGAGCGTGATCCGGACCAGGAGGCGGCAGGACCGTCCGCCGGGGAACTGAAAGCACCGATGGATATTGATTTTGCATCTCTTAAGAGTGTGAATGATGATGTGGTAGGATGGATCTATGTAGAGGCAGTGCCGGATATCAATTATCCAATCGTACATGGAACAGATAATGAAACTTATCTTCACAGAACTTATGAGAAGAATTATAACTTTGCAGGAACAATTTTCGTAGATTACGAGAACAAGGGAGATTTCAGTGACTGCAATACCATCGTATATGGACACAATATGAAAAATGGTTCCATGTTTGCACAGCTGAAGAAGTTTTCTCAGAATGACGAAACCTATAAAAAGAGCAAATATTTCTGGATCTTCACACCGGAGAAAAATTACAGATATGAGATCATTTCGGCATATACAACAGGCGTAAACAGTGATACCTATACTTTGTTTAAAGGTCCGGGAGAAGAATTCGAGAAATATCTGGAGAAGATTAAGGGCTATTCCGAGATTAAAACAGATGCGGAAGGGCTGAATATGAAGGATAAGATCATCACTCTGTCTACCTGCACAGGAAACGAGGCAACCCGTTACGTAGTTCAGGGAAAACGTGTGGACACTCTTGATGTGGAACAATAGTTTTGGCAATATATTTATGTTGGTAGAAATTGTGTAACAGTGTTTCGGAAAAACTAAAGGAGGAACAGAAAATGGCAGGAGAGGTTGAGAAGTTACAGGAACATGTGGACAAATATGACAATATTGTTTTCTTCGGTGGTGCCGGTGTTTCTACGGAGAGCGGAATTCCGGATTTCAGAAGCCAGGATGGTCTTTATCATCAGAAATATGACTATCCGCCAGAAACAATCTTAAGCCATACATTCTTTATGAGAAAGCCGGAGGAATTTTTCAAATTTTACAGAGACAAGATGCTCTGCGATACTGCAAAACCAAATGCAGCACATCTGAAGCTGGCAGAGCTGGAGCAGGCAGGCAAACTGAAAGCAGTTATCACTCAGAACATTGATAATCTGCATCAGATGGCAGGCAGCAAAAAGGTTCTGGAACTTCACGGAAGTGTACATCGTAATTACTGCATGAAGTGTCACAGATTTTACGATTTTGCCCATATGAAGGCATCCACAGGCGTGCCGAGATGTGAATGTGGTGGAATTATCAAGCCGGATGTGGTATTGTATGAGGAAGGTCTGGACAACCAGACGATCAATGAATCCGTGAAAGCGATCTCAGAGGCACAGGTACTGATCATCGGGGGAACCTCTCTGGCAGTTTACCCGGCAGCCGGACTGATTGATTATTTCCGTGGAGAACATCTTGTAGTGATCAATAAATCTCCGACACCAAGAGACAGATACGCAGACCTCCTGATCCAGGAACCAATCGGACAGGTGTTTGCACAGATTCATTGCTGAGAATATGAAAATAAGTTTTGCGGAATGACAGAGAGTTGTTTTGAAACTAATTAGCTGAAACACTGGTATATCTGCAAAATAAAAACTGAAATAAGAAAACAAGAGGAGTAGGAAATATGGGACTTCTATATGAAGTTGGTGATACCGTTACATTAAAGAAAGTCCATCCCTGTGGTAGCAAAGACTGGGAAATCTTAAGAGTAGGTGCAGATTTCCGACTGAAATGTACAGGATGCGGCCATCAGATCATGGTGCCGCGCAAGATGGTGGAAAAAAATACAAAAAATTTGATAAAAAAAGAAAAATAGTACTTTACAGACACCGAAAACTATGTTAGAATCAACACTCGTGATATATTTTATATCCTTGCTCTTTGACAGGCAAAGGGCCAACAGACCATAAGGAGGTAAAGCAAGACATGAACAAGTACGAGTTAGCATTAGTTGTTAGTGCAAAAGTTGAAGACGAAGTACGTGATGCAGTTGTTGAGAAAGCAAAAGGATACATCACACGTTACAACGGCACTATCACAGAAGTAGAAGAATGGGGTAAGAAGAAATTAGCTTACGAAATTCAGAAAATGCATGAAGGCTTCTACTATTTCATTCAGTTTGAAGCAGACGCACAGTGCCCAGCGGAAGTTGAAAGACACGTTCGTATCATGGACAATGTATTAAGATACTTAGTCGTAAGAAAAGACGCATAATCTTATACAGAGTGGATTTTAGAAAGTACCATTAATTGATCCGTTCAACCATTCAAAGCAGAAACGAAGAGGTATTTACATGAACAAAGTAATTTTAATGGGACGCTTAACAAGAGATCCTGAGGTAAGATATTCCGCAGGAGAGAATGCATTGGCAATTGCCAGATACACATTGGCAGTAGACAGAAGATTCCGTCGTGATGGTGAGGCAACCGCAGACTTCATCAACTGTGTATCCTTTGGACGTACAGCAGAGTTTGCAGAGAAGTATTACCGTCAGGGACTTAAGATCGTTGTTTCAGGACGTATCCAGACAGGCAGCTACACCAACCGTGACGGCCAGAAGGTCTACACAACAGAGGTTGTAGTTGAGGAACAGGAGTTTGCTGAGAGCAAGTCAGCCAGCGATAATTATGCGGCATCCCATCCTCAGACATCCGCACCTGCACCATCCATGCCAGCTCCGGGAGCAGCCAGTGCAGACGGTTTCATGAACATTCCAGATGGAATTGATGAAGAGTTACCGTTTTAATTAAGGCTTATTACAAACTGATAGAATAAGATAGGAGGAAAGCAATCATGGCTTACAATAGAGGCGAAAGACCAGACTCTCCAATGAAGAGAAGAGGCGGTCGCAGAAGAAAAAAAGTTTGCGTATTCTGTGGTAAAGAGAATAACGAAATCGACTACAAGGATGTAGCAAAATTAAGAAAATATGTTTCTGAAAGAGGAAAAATCCTCCCAAGAAGAATCACAGGAAACTGTGCAAAACATCAGAGAGCACTGACAGTTGCTATCAAGAGAGCACGTCATATGTCTATGATGCCATACATCCAGGACTAATTCTGAAGATGATAAATGCTGTTCCGCATTATGCGGAGCAGCATTTTTTGCGTCGTCAGACTTTATTTTATTACAAAATAAATCGGTGGTGAGCAAATTTACTGGCACAGCCAGTAAACAGCGGAGAAAATAATTGTGTTGGGGCACATCTATAGGAGGCGTAGTATTATTAGCCTTCGAAGCCGTGCCCCAACACAATTATTTTTTTCGCGTCCCTCTACTTACTATGGTAAATCCCCAACAAATCTGTTATAATACAACCCAAAGGGCGTTTTATTCCCCCTGTACCAAAACAACAGAAGTAAAGAACGGAAAGAAAGACATGAGTGATAAACTGAAACTAAAAGGGCACATGAAAGCATTTATGAGGTGGCCTTTGATTCTCTCAGCTTTGTTGATCGTACTTAACATCCTGGTATATTTTACCAGCGTAAAGGCGGGTATCATTGTATCTGCTGGAATCCTCATTTACGTAGGAATCGCAGTAGTTGTACTTCGATGCCACAGACCATTCATCGTAAATGAACTGATAGCCTTTGCTAACCAATACGATTCACTTGAGAAGAGAATCCTTGAGGAACTGGCTTTGCCCTATGCCATCATGGATATGAATGGCAGAATGATCTGGTCAAACAAGGTTTTTGCAGAGCTGACAGGAAGAGACCAGTTTTATAAGAAGAATATTAACACGATTTTTTCTGATGTAACAGCAGATAAACTGCCGGTTGCAGGAAAGAAAGAAATCAGCGAAATCAGTACCCAGTTCGGAGAGAGAATCTACCGCATATCCATGCAGCGCGTAGAACTTGGCGAGATCATAGCAGGCAGTGAAATCTTTGAAGATATAGACAAGAATGTCAGTCTGATTGCCATGTATATGTATGACAATACAGAACTGAAAGAGTATATCAAAAAGAACGAAGATGATAAGCTTGTCGTAGCACTGGCTTATCTGGATAATTACGAAGAGGCACTGGAGAGTGTAGAAGACGTAAGACGTTCTCTTTTGATCGCGCTGATCGACCGAAAGATCACGAAATATTTTTCTAATTTCGATGGTCTTGTAAAGAAGCTTGAGAAGGATAAATATTTCCTTATCATGCGCCAGAGTTCACTGGAAGCTCTCAAAGAGCAGAGATTTCACATTCTGGACGAAGTCAAGACCGTTAATATCGGAAATGAAATGGCGATCACCTTAAGTATCGGTGTCGGACTTAACGCTGCTACTTATATCCAGAATTATGAGTATTCCCGAATCGCTATTGAAATGGCACTTGGACGCGGCGGCGACCAGGTTGTCATCAAGAATGGAAATAACATTACCTATTATGGCGGCAAGACCCAGCAGATGGAGAAGACCACCCGTGTCAAAGCCCGTGTCAAAGCTCAGGCTCTGAAGGAATTTATGAGTACCAAGGATCGTGTCGTAGTCATGGGACATAAGATCACAGATGTGGATGCGCTGGGTGCCGGAATCGGTATCTATCGTGCCGGTAAAACTCTTGGAAAACCAGTTCATATCGTAGTAAATGATCCGACTAAATCTATCAGACCGCTGATCGCAGAATATAAGAACAATCCGGATTATGAACCGTCCATGTTTGTTGACAGCCAGCAGGCAAAGGATCTGGTAGATAATAATACAGTAGTAGTTGTTGTTGATACCAACAGACCGAGCTATACAGAATGTGAAGATCTGCTGTATATGACTAAGACAGTTGTTGTCCTGGATCACCACAGACGCGGCAGCGAAGTTATTGAGAATGCTGTACTTTCTTATGTAGAGCCGTATGCATCCTCAGCCTGTGAGATGGTAGCAGAGATCCTGCAGTATTTCTCAGATGATCTGCGCATCCGCAATATTGAGGCAGACTGCCTGTATGCAGGTATTATGATCGATACGAATAACTTTACAACACGTGCAGGCGTACGTACTTTTGAAGCCGCTGCATTCTTAAGAAGAAGCGGAGCAGACGTGACCAAAGTACGTAAGCTTTTAAGAGATGATCTGAAGTCTTATCAGGCACGTGCGGAGGCAGTGAGAACAGCACACATTTACAGAGAATGTTTTGCTATTTCCAGATGCCCGAGTGAAAATCTGGACAGCCCTACAGTGGTAGGTGCCCAGGCAGCCAACGAACTTCTGAATATTGCAGGAGTAAAGGCATCCTTTGTACTGACTCAGTACAATAATGAAGTTTATGTCAGTGCCCGTGCCATTGATGAGATCAATGTACAGGTAATGATGGAAAAGATGGGCGGAGGCGGACATATGAATATCGCCGGTGCCCAGGTAAAAGCTTCTCCGGATGAAGTAGAGAGAATGCTCAAAGACATCATAGATCAGGAATATCAGGAGGAAAACAAGAAATGAAAGTAATCTTACTTGAAGACGTAAAAGCACTTGGAAAAAAAGGACAGATTGTAAGCGTAAGCGACGGATATGCAAGAAATATGATCCTTCCTAAGAAACTGGGTCTGGAAGCTACCCCTAAGAACTTAAATGATCTGAAACTTCAGAAAGCAAACGAAGAGAAAGTTGCTAAAGAAGTATACGAAGCAGCACAGGCATTTGCCAAAGATCTTGAAACAAAAGAAATCATCCTTACTTTGAAAACAGGAGAAGGTGGAAGAACATTTGGTTCTGTTTCTTCTAAGGAAATTTCTGAAGCTGCAAAGAAACAGTTAAATCTTGACATTGATAAAAAGAAACTTCAGCTTCCTGAGCCAATCCGTGTACTGGGCGTTACTCAGGTGCCGGTTAAATTACATCCTAAGGTAACAGGAACTCTTAAAGTATGGGTAAAAGAAGCCTGAGATCTTCCAGGAGGGATAAACAATGGAAGAAGCGCTGATTAAGAGAATACTGCCTCATAGCATAGATGCTGAGCAGTCAGTAATCGGGGCAATGCTTATGGACAGAGAGGCAATCCTTATAGCATCAGAAATAATTACAGGTGATGATTTCTATCAGAAGCAATATGGGATTATATTTGATGCAATGGTTGAGTTGTTCAATGAGGGAAAACCGGTTGATGTCATAACTCTTCAGAACAGACTGAAGGAAAAAGAACTTCCGCCGGATATCAGCAGTATGGAATATGTGCGTGATCTGATCGAACATGTTCCGACCTCTGCCAACGTAAAGGAATATGCAATTATCGTAAGTGAGAAAGCTGTTCTCAGGAGATTGATAAGAGTAAACGAGGAGATTGCTAATACCTGTTATCTGGAGAAAGAGAGCACAGAAGTAATTCTGGACGAAGCAGAGAAGAAACTGTTTGATATTCTTCAGAGACGCGGACACGAAGAATTTGTACCGATCCAGCAGATTGTTCTTGAAGCCATCAACAATATCGAGAAAGCGTCCAAGCTGAAAGGTTCTGTAACAGGTATTCCTACCGGATTTATTGATCTGGATTATAAGACTTCAGGTATGCATCCATCAGACCTGGTGCTGATCGCGGCACGTCCGTCTATGGGAAAAACTGCTTTTGTACTGAATATCGCAAATTATATGGCATGCCGTAAGCAGGTACCTGTACTGATCTTCAGTCTGGAAATGTCAAAAGTCCAGCTGGTTAACCGACTGATCGCTATGGAAGCACATGTAGACTCCCAGAATATGCGAACTGGTAATCTGAAAGATGATGACTGGACAAAGCTGGTAGAAGCTGCGAATACGATTGGTAATGCGCCTCTGTTTATCGAGGATACACCGGGAATTTCTGTTACAGAAATGCGTTCTATATGCCGTAAATATAAACTGGAGCATAATCTCGGGATCATCATGATCGACTACCTTCAGTTGATGAGTGGTGGTGGAAAGAGAAGCGATTCCCGCCAGCAGGAGATTTCAGAGATTTCCCGTTCGCTTAAGGCACTGGCCAGAGAACTGAGTGTTCCAGTAATTGCCCTGTCACAGCTTAGCCGTGCAGTAGAACAGCGTCCGGATCACAGACCGATGCTGTCTGACCTTCGAGAATCAGGAGCTATCGAGCAGGATGCCGATGTGGTAATGTTCCTTTACAGGGATGATTATTATCATAAGGATACAGAGAAGAAGGATATTGCCGAGGTTATCATAGCAAAACAGAGAAATGGTCCGATCGGTACCGTAGAACTTGTATGGCTGCCGAGGTATACACAGTTTGTAAATATGAAGAAATAAAGTAACAGTAAAGGGATTGAACAGTTACTAAAGAAAGATGTCAACAGGACGACTGTAAAGGCGAATGCCGGAATCAGCCGTTCTGTTTTCGCGTTTCAGGAGATTTTTCAGAAGAGTTTGTCAATGGAATTTTCTTGCATTCCATTGTCTGCATTTCTATAATAGAGAGTAAGAGACTTGTTGCTGTTTATACGAAATAGAAAGAGCTTACGGGATTTTTGCATGTGTATGCACATCTTGTTTGATAGCGGCGTGTGGACAGTAACGCAGAAGTTCTATGGACAGGAGGGGTAGCATGGAGCAGCGGTACACTGTGACACAGGCAGCAGATATCCTTGGAGTAAGGGCTTCGGTTCTCCGTTATTGGGAGGAGGAGCTTGAGCTGAGGATAGGCAGGAATGAGCAGGGACATCGTTACTACACTGGAAATGATATTACGCTTCTGGCTAATATCAAAGAACTTAAGAAAAGAGGACTTGCCTTACGTGCGATCAAAGAACTGATTCCAAGGATTTCGCGGACTGCACCGGGAAGTACAGAGAGTAAGGTGAGACTCCTTGAAGATGAAGAACCTGAGAGGGAGAAGCTTCTTGAATTCCAGAAAATCCTGGAGCGTCTGATCACTCAGGAACTACATATGAAAAAAGAAGGAGAAGACCAGTGTCGTGATCTGGATGAAGCAATCCGTAATCGTCAGCTTGCAAGAAAAGAAGCAGCTGTGACATTAGAGAGAAACAGTAAAAAGAATAAAAAACTCAGGAAGAGACATTTTTGAAGATTACAATAATAACACGCAATTCATTTAGTGATAATAATATACAAATTACAATAATAGAGAAAAAAATAGCTCCATTTCCGCCGAAACAGAAATGGAGCTGTTTTTATATCCGTAAATTATTCTGCTGGATGAATAGCTTCTGTTGGACAGGCTTCTGCGCATGTTCCACAGTCTAAGCAAGCGTCAGCGTCGATTACGAAATGCTCATCTCCCTGAGAGATAGCTTCTGCTGGACATTCGCTTTCGCAAGTTCCACAGCTTACACATTCGTCTGAAATTACATATGCCATAATTATAATCCTCCTTATTATAATAACGTTTTAGTACCTCTTTGGGTTCTACGAACATTTTAATATATCTTTGTCGGAATTACAAGTATAAAATCAGATACATTAATAAAATAATATTGAGTTAGAACACACTTACTTTATTTGCACTGACAATAGTCTGTTAATATACAAAAAAAATAAGAGTATCAAAAAAATAGTACGATTTTTTTGAATTTATTGACAATTTCCAAATAGAAAGGTATAGTAAAGGTACTTGCAAAGAGGCATAACAAACAGGGTTGTGCCTCTTTTACTCCGTAACAGGAGTGAGCGTGTTTGAAAAATCATTCCCGCAATCTGCACGCCCCACTTTGCGGTATATTTTGCCCGAATTCGGTTGTCGTAGCCCGCTACGACGCCCTCATCCGAACAAAATCTC
>NZ_JBQHWS010000040.1:0-31319 GCF_052063845.1 Blautia sp. HCP3S3_D9 | reverse complement strand
TTTTGCTAAGTAAACATACCTACTCATTTATCCACCAACAAAATTACGAACAACTCAGTATTTATCAGAGTTTTAAGTGTTTGAGTAGGAAAATAATGAGAAGTTAGCAATTAGTTACTCAGCGCACAGACGGCTGCATACTGTTTTTGTCTCGTCAATAGCTTCACGCAGAATCTCTTCTCCATCCAGTTCCTGGATATCAATCCCATCTGCATATACGCAGGCATATTCATCAATTCCAAAGAACTTGCACAGAGCCTCCATATAGGTGCTTCCCTGCTCCATATCGCTGTCTGCCCAGATTCCTCCACGTGTAGTAAGGAAAAGCATCCATTTCGCCTTACAGAGACCATACAGACCCTCTTCATTGCATCCAAAGGTAATGCCCTCTGCGGATACATTCTCAATGTAAACCTTGAGAACTGCCGGAACGCTCAGATCCCAGAACGGGGCAGCTATGATCATTCCATCTGCCTCACGGAACTGATTCCCGTACTTAAATACCGGTGCATCATACTCTTTCTTTGCCAGAAGCTCATCACGTTCTCTCAATGTCTCTGTCTTCCAGTACATTAAATCCAGATCCATAAGGTTCAAAATCTCCAGATTCCAGTCCGGATGTTCTTTTCTTACAGTGTCCAGCGCTGCATCCAGAAGTTTCTTTGTCCTGGATTCTTCTCTGCGGACACACGCATCGATCACAAGAATTGTTTTTTTCAAAACATTTCCTCCTGTTTTTTCATATTTATTTTTTACATTGTTTATTTTGCATACAATTATATAGGTTTTCAGATTTTTTACAACCAAAATAGCCAAAAATGTCGAAAACAAAATAAGCCCTTTGTTCACTACCGAAGTAATAAAACAAAGAGCTTATCGGATTTACTCAAATCAGGCAATTATTTTGTTATAAGCAAACAACAAAACAGGAATTATTTGTCATCTCCGGTAAGACGTAAAACATCCCTGATTTCTTCTTCATCCATGTCAAGAATGATTGCCAGTTCCTCTACACTGAATTTTGAATTTTCGTCATCTTCATCCTCTGTAAGTTCGCGGACTGCTGATTCCAGCTTTTCTACTTTTGCCACCAGATAATCATCTTCAAATTTTCTCTGGGTCTGTTCTTCAATAGCGTTACGGATTCCTGCACGGATACGGCCGAGAAGCCATGTCTCATCCTTCTGTGCAGGTTCTTCCTCTCCCAGAGCCATCAGAAGACTTATATTTGCCTCCTGGATCAGATCAGCAATGAAAATCTCCTCACAGTTCATTTCGACTGCCATTTCGGCCGCTGAGCGCAGATATTTCTGTGAAAGTTCCGCCTGCGCCAATGCATCGCCCTGAGAGAGCAATGCAAAGAGCTCTTCCGCCCCTCTTTCTCCCTGTGCCTGTTCATCAAGACCTTCCAGATATTCTTTCAGATATGCCTCTTCTTCCGGGGTAAGAGGTACTTTCGTTTCCTCTTGTTCAGACGTAGCTTCCGTTTCTTCCTGATGTGCTGCTGCAATAGCTTCTGCACCTTCAATGGAAATTCCTTTTAATTTCAGATACTGCAGGATCTTAATCAGCTGTGATTTGTCCAGGTCCAGTTCTCCGAAACACTCTTTTATCTGTTCCGGCTTCAGTACCTTGCCGTTCTTTTCTCCAAGCTCACAGACTTCTGTAAGTTTCTGCTGAAATTTCTGTATATCCATATTTTCGATCTCCTTATTCTTAATATTCTCATGTTTTAAACATCGACCAGACAGTTCCGGGGATCCTTTACCTGCTGATCAGGCAGATAAAATATTTCGTTTCCTTGTTCGATCAAATCCATTCACAAATTATAACTATTCAATCCCTTCATAGCAGACTGCAAAATAGCTATTGTAAATTAAATATACAACAAAATATTTCCTCTGTAAAACAGAAAAAGTACCGTCTTAACCGGTACTTCTTCTGTGAATGCGGATAACAGGACTTGAACCTGCACGGGAAGCCCACTGGTACCTAAAACCAGCGCGTCTGCCAATTCCGCCATATCCGCATCTCATTATAAATATTTTATGCTTTTACTATTTCATAAAAGCATTCCGTAAGTTTCCGGTTTCAAAAATAACTTTACCGGTACCTCCGAAAAATAAAATAGCGGAAACCTATGATTAAGATTTCCGCTAATGAAGCATCGGGGATTCGAACCCCGGACAACTTGATTAAAAGTCTATACAAACTCTTTTTACAAATTTATTTTACTTCGGAAATCTTATATTTATGCGGTTTTCCGCGTCTGAACATTTTGTATTATAATCTAATTTACGATATCATGTCAAGACTTTGTTAACCAAATGTTAGCCAATTAATACAGCTCCATGGCTGCATATTCCGTGGAGCTTGTCCAGGTACGGTTAAAGTGATCCACTCCATTTCCCATCAATGCCATGCTGTATATCTGACCATTTCTAAGAGACTGCAAGACTCTTGCCCGGCGTGGATTCCTCAACTCTCTAAGGGCTTTATACTCGATCTGTCTTGCTTTCTCTACAGTACCGCCTATATTCTCTCCAACCTCTTTCAGTGTCTTTCCTTCCTGGTACCGCATCCGGAGGACTTCTGGCTGCTGATCCGGCAGCTCATCCACCATGCTCCATAAAGTCTCCCGAAGCTGTTCCTGCTGTATAGTCTCTACAATACCATCTTCCGGGCTTTCCTGCCCCGGCAGCAGGTCATACATAGAACCTTCTTCATCATCCCCCACAGGAACGTCCAGAGAGCCGATTTGAGCCATTACAGAAGCTTTCTTGATGCTTTCTATACTTTCCTCACTGACTCCCAAAAAGTAACTGATTTCATAATCCAGGGGGCTTCTGCCATAGTATAATTCAAAGGTACTGCACAGCTTTTTGTACTCCCTGATTTTGCTTTGAGTATGTACCGGAATCCTTACAATGCTCCCATAATCCTGGATATACCGCTGCATACTCTGCCGGATCCAGAAAGCTGCATACTTAATGAACGGTACACCTTCGTCCGGGTTATATCCATCCACCGCCCGGCTCAGGCCTAAATATCCCTGCTGCATCAGGTCCTCTTTATCTTCATATCCCTGAAAGCGTTTTGCTATGGCTGCAATGAATCCCTGGTTCTGCTGCCAGAGCTGAAGCATATTATCAGCCACATCTATGCCGGCTTTAATTCTGATCACAAGCTGTTCATTGGTCATGGTATTAGCCCCCTCTTATTTCATACTGTCCAGTAGCTTTTCTAAATCGTCAATCTTTTTCTGTTGTTCATCCGTCCGGATTGAAGATAATACAGCATTACACCCAAGTATGATGGTATTGGCTGTCTTTGCGTCCATTTCTCCGTTTGCGACCATGTTCATCACTCTTTTTAGGGTTCTGCGCACATCTGACGGAGTTTCCAGTTTCAACCTTATTTTCGTCATAAACTAACGCACTCCCTTCTACTTTTAATTCGGCATCATTAACGATTATCAATGCATCATTACCCGGCATTTTATCAATATAGCTTTCGGCATCATCCAGTGTTTGAAATTCTTCTTCTCCCACTTTCCAAACGCCATCCTCATATCTTATGATAAAGAGATCGCCATAATTTGGTTTTATCCTGGCTGCTTTAATAAATAACCTGTCAATCCGCTTCATATACACCTCATGAAAAAACAGGGAGCCACTATACAGCAGCTCCCCATCCTTTACTCTGTAATTTCCTGATAATAAATTGCCTTTTTCTTATTATCCAGGACAAATGCGTCATATACAATACGACCTTCCACTAAGGCACCATTAATTCCAGGAGGATTTTCATGTGTCTTATAGCTTTCCAGTTTAGTCGGTGCCACTGTTGCGCAAGGATGCGCAATCATGAATCCAAAATTCTCCGGAAGTCTTGATGCTGGTACCTTAACAACTGTAAGGCCATCCAGATTGGCAATTACACCTCTTACACGCATATCATTACCGATATCTGTTTCCATGATAATATCTTTGCACTGCTTCATCAGAAGGTATACGGCCGGAGTAACCACCAATACACGACCTGTCTCCGGAACTTCTGCATCGTCAAGAGTATTATTTGCTGTAATAATCTCAAGATAAATGTTTTCTTTTGTCAGCGGTTTGGCAGCAGGCTTGTTACCTGCAAGAGTGCACATAGCACCCAACACATACTTATCTACCTCAGGAATAACCACTTCCCTGATCTGGCGTGCCAATGCACTGGCTGCTTCCAGTGTATCACCTGTTTCATCCGTATCAAGTGTATCGATTACAAATGTAAAGGAGCGGTCTTTTGTCAGCGTCATGCTCTGAGTTGTTGCATCCAGATTCTCAACAGCTCCATACCGGGACCAGTTTGAGCCGATCGCTCCATTCCTTCCATAATCGTTCATCGTGCCTGTTGAAATTTTATAAATCTTTACTGTGTGACCTCCTGAAAAAGAGAAGTCATTATTCGTAAGAATCTCCTTCTTACTCTCTGTTGTAAACTGTTCGTCCACATAAGGGAGATACTTTTCCACTAATTCAATAGCCATATATTATCCTTTCAAACCCATAGCTTTACGGATAGCTGCAGGATCATCAGCACCTGACACATGATGAGAGCCATTGCTTTGATTATTTACGCCCGTTGAAATCCTGTATACTGGTTTCTGGCTGTTGCCAGAATGATCTCCACCATAAAGCCCCTGGATTACCTTTATACTATTTTCCATTGCTTCTTTTGTGCTGCAGTTAATCGCACCGAGTAATTCTTTAGGCAGGCCAGCATCCATGAGCTTCTCTCTGGCATCCAGCTGCAGCTCTCTGGCCGTTGCTTTCCGTTCTCTTTCCTGCAGTTCCTGGGATGAATCCGTCTTTACCCTGGAAAGCCGTTCCCCGATAATACGGTTCACTTCTTCCTGTGTAAATAACTTTTCCTGTCCAGAATTATTTCCACTATTTTGATTTTCCTGAGTGTTTGTTTCCATGTTCTGATTGCCTTCCATGTCTGTTCCTTTCCTGTTTTACGTCCTGTAGACTATTATGAATTTATGGTACACACTGGCAAATAAAAAAGGCGTAGAAATAACCAGAAGGAGAAAATTCTGATCATTCCCACGCCATTGTCTCTAAGGCTTCCAGCAACACGGAGTAAATCACTGGGGTACTTAAATATTCTATTTGCTCATAAATATTATACCAGAATACCAGGGGGTATGCAACGGATTTTTCCAGTATTTACGCGGTTTCTAGCTATATCTACATATTATTTTTGTAATAGAAAACAGGGGCTAGGATAGCCAAAACAAGCTATAAAAACGCCCCTGTTCAATTCATTTAACCTCTATGTATGCCTTCTTATAGGCTCCCTGCTGCCCCTGCTTGATCTTTGCAGACTTAATAGCCGGATGCAGGAGCCGGAGGATATACTCAATCTCCTGAGTGGTCTGGTAAGATATCCGGATCTTAATCATTCTTTTTTTCCTTTCTGCCTGGGGCTCTGGTAACGCACCAGGCTATATAAAATCCTTTGGGTATAATTTTATCCGGCAGCAGGATTATTGGCGCTCCTGCCGCCTATGTTGGTTGGTTACATCTATGTACTTGGGATTATCCTAAATCTTTCGACAATTTACGCCGTAGGAACTCCACATTAATTTCAAAGATCATCTGCTGTGTTGCTTTTGAAGAATCTTCCAGACTTACCAAGCGGAACCGCATATTATAAAGCCAGGACTCCGGTATAATGCGGATCAGGTGACGAAAATCTGGTGCTATATCTTTAGGCATGTGTAGCACCGCCTTTCCGTCTGGCACGTTCTTCACGTTTGCCCTGGATCACTCCATAGGTGTATGCCTGGGACATTAAAATCATGGTGTGGCTAAATCCTACAGATTTTCTTATTATCTCATTGAATACATCACGCAAATATGTACCATTACACCCAACAATCCCTTGATGTCCATTTATCCTAAGCTCCTCTTTTATTTTTCTGGCACGTTTGGCATCTCTAAGTACTTCTAACGTTTCACCGCATTCAAAAGGAATCTTGTCAACAAACTCCTGCGCTTTCTTCCGGTCTGCTTTAAGAAAAGCTTCTGCAAGACCAAGATAGATATCAAAATCCTTGCTATCACTATTCAGCACCACGATATCTGCCCTTTTATCATAAAAAAGCGTGAGAGTATCAATAGGAGCATTGTCCTCAAACTGGTTCAAAATACAGTTCACCTGCTGTATTGTCAGATCTGACAGTCTGCAGCTTGCCAATCCTAATTTTTCATCAATAATTTTATACATAATCCATTCCTTTCTGCCGGAAAATGTGCTATGCTGTAATTGCTCCTTTCCAAACACCTTGCCCGGGTTTGAATAGAGCGTGCGTAGCTCCGGCTATGCTGGCCCTTACGGATGATAGCAGCATCTGTGAGGGCTATTTTTTGTTACGGTGCGTATTTTCCTAATGCATAAGCGAAAACCATATATTTCTTTATATTTGTCCTATCTTCCACAGGAAATTCAGTCTGCAAATACTCAAACAGTTTTTCACATTCACATGCATTTAGCAATAAATCAGCATCTGTAACATTATAAAAATATTTATTGGTATGAAAAAACTCATCAAATCTTTGCTTATCTTTTTGTGTCATAGTGTTCATTTTCACCATCCCTTCACTTTTAATATTTGGGTTTCATGTCAGCAAGAGAAGGGATCCTTCCAGGTGTTATACTTTCCTCTTCCTCCTCGTCATACCAGTATTCGTCCTTTAACACATATTGTTTGGTTTTAGGATACACTGACCAGTTTTCTGCCATGTATTCAAGCTGCTTTTTTGTAAATGCTTCTTTTGGACAGTAATCACGTATCAAGCAATGATGTCCACCAGGATGTTCGTCAAAAAGGCGTTGGGTAATATATTCACTGGCTATTTCCATAATTTGATCATCAATGCTTACTTTTGGTTTCTTCTGCGCTGGTTTTGGTGTGGATTCCTTTTCCTCTGGTGCTTGTTTTTGGTATCGCTTATGGTTCTTTGCAAATCCTCTCATAGCCTTCAACAAGCTTTCTATTGGGTTTCCTTTAATCTTCCAACCGTCTTTCTCCATCCGATTGTAAAACGCTTGAATACCATCTTCTGACAAGTTTACTTTTCCTTCGTCAGCACATTCTTGGCAATCAGTAAGAGTAAAGGTGTGCGCACCGCCTGCGCCAGCAGAAGGCGGAAGCGCACCACCTTCTTTAAGAGTAAGAGAATTAAAAAGAGTATTATCTAACTCTTTTTCTTCTCTTACTTTATTCTTATCTTCTTTAGAGTTACAGTTTGTTACACATCCGTTACTGTACGTTACATCATTGTTACATTGTAACGCTTTTTTTCTCTCTCTGCTTTTTCTTACACGGCCAGCACTATCGCATTCGCTGCCTGTACACTCTAAAGCTTCTGGAATAAATAAGTCACCATCTTCATTCTTATCGGTTTCCACCATATTATTCTTAATCAGAAAATCAATGGTTTGTTTGATCAGATCAGCTGGTTCATTAAACTCTTCTGCTAATTCATCTTCAATGGAATCATACACCCCTTGATAAAATATGTGCCCATTATTATCCAAGCTTAAAAGCATCATGCGCAAATATATCACTTGCATTTCTATGCCATTTTCTTGCTTTCGCATCTTCTTTTGTACTAGCTGATTAAAATATGTATTTTTTAGCCGTAACCAAAATAATCTTTTTTCTGTTGCCATTAATTATCCTCTATTTCCTCATATTTTTTCATGGAAATGACCACTTCATAACCTTGTTCAACCCAAGGTCGTGCAATCTCAGCAGCGTCCTCATATGATTCTGGATAACATTTAGGATTAAATATATCATCAGCATCATTCTCCGGACCAGAAAGTATTGCGACAATATAATATCTATCTTCCATTCTGCTTTTCCTCCTTATACTGCTTTTACGCCATACAGGCATTTGCTCCTCGATTTACTCCCCATCATTAAGAAATATAACCAGTTTTTCCAGGTTAATCAGGTATTTGCTCCCTGCCTTTACAAAGACAATCTTCTTCTGCAGGCAGAGCTTACGGATATAATCGTAAGACAACCCTGTTCTGCTGCTGGCTTCCTTAATGCTTACCATAGTTGGTATTGTCATTTCGCATTGCTCCTTTCTTTCATAAGTGCATCAATCTGATTTTTCAGTTCCTCATATCGTCTAAGGAAGTCCTCACTCCCAACGCCAAGACGTTTTTCTTCTGCTGCAATAATTTCAGCTAATTCTTCCTGTAACGACATACTGTTACCCCCTCTCTCTACAAGAAAAATACCGCCGTAGCTTACGATTTTTCACTTAAAGTATTTTCCATGGATAAATCTTCCTCTTTCGGTCTATGTCCATTTCTGTACTCATATAAAGCACAATTTTTAATTGAACAGAGACGTACCTCTTTGATCTGTCCACAGCAACAATCTAAACATTTCGCTCTGATTGCCTTAATCGGCGTTAGTCTTGCTATAAATTCCTTTCCCCGGCGTTTGCGCCGGCGCAATTTCATTAAACCAATGTCGTAGAACACGACCTTTTCCAGAATTGGAAACCAAGAATTGGAAACCGCTTGAGAAATACGGTTAGATATTATGGTTCTTCAAACCATTTCACACCCTGCCCAGGTGAATTTAATTAACTGTAAAAATATCTGTTACATCTAATTCAAGAGCTTTCGCAATGCGGCCAGCTGTTGCTGGTGTACAACTTTTACCATTCTTTATGGCACTGATAGTGTTTCTTGTAACTCCTGATTTTTCAGCAACTTGTTTAATACTCATATTTCGCCTTGCTAATTCACAGATGAATTTAATCTTATCCATCTTCATTATATCGCCTCCTTTCATAAATCAAATGATTGTAATTACAATATAATACAATCTTTTGCATTAGTCAATGCTTTTTTTAATCTTTTGATTGTTTTTTTTACTTTTGTATGTTATTGTTATGATATGGAGGTGATATTTTGACCACAGGAGAAAATATTAAAAGGATCCGTAAAAATAAAGGTATTACACAAAAGCAATTAGCTGAGAGACTAAACACTTCACAGCAAAACCTTGCACAATATGAAAATGATAAACGCAACCCCAAATTTGAAACACTAAAAAAAATAGCTGATGCATTAGATGTTTATGTTGGAGAACTAGAGCCTGATTGGTCACAAATTCCATATGATGATTTGATAAAAGATTTAACATATCAGGGAGGCGGATTCTATGGAAGGGAAGCACCAAAAGAAATGCAACCAAAACTCTTCAAACGTATTTCAGGATACGCAATAGAATTTTCGCAAAAAATAGATATGCTTAATGAATCCGGTCAAAAAAAAGCTCTTGATTATATAGAAGATCTATCCAAAATCCCGGAATACCAAAAGTCACCAGACCAATAGTCAGCATTCACCATCCAGGGCGAATGGTATTCGCTATTCAGTGCGGAAACCTCATCACTGAACAACAAATGTCCCTGAGATCGGAAACTCTGATCCGTCACCATGAATAAAACCCTCCGGTTTTCGTACTGCAGTACGAACAGCACCTTGACAATATAGTATACTTATCCCGGCAGCCAGTAGGACGGCTGTGGTTCTCCTTCCTGAGCCTTGACAGGAGGGGATGCTTATGAGTGATTACGAGATCTTCATGATTATCTTGACAACGGCAAGCCTGATCGTGTCCATTCTTACATACACACATAAGAAATAGCCGCCCTGTCCCTGGAAAGATAGGCGGCTATTTCTTAGCTTAACATATTCGCCAGGACGGGGAGCCTTAACCTCCCTTACTGGCTGTCTTGATAAGTATATTATATGTCAATTGCATTTATTTGTCAAATATCTTCCAGCCATTTCACACCCTGCCCGGTCCCAAATGAAAGGAAGATGATAATATGGCATCAATCAGAAAAAGAGGAAATTCCTACCGGATCACCGTGAGCAACGGCCGGGATGTTACCGGAAAGCAAATTCTTGAAACGGCTACCTTTACTCCGGATCCGAACCGGACAGAGAAGCAGAACCAAAAAGCCCTGGAGATCTTCGCTCTGGAATTTAAACAGAAAGTAAAATCCGGAAAATACTTGGACGGTGAGAAGATTACCTTCCAGACCTTCACAGAAACATGGCTCTCAGACTACGCAGAACAGCACCTGGAAGCCACTACCATAGATGTGTATAAGATTCTCCTGGAGCAGCATATTACCCCTTCTATCGGGCACCTGAAGCTTTCCAGGATACAGCCTACACACCTGAATAAACTTTATAATACCATGCTGAAAGAACGTAAGGACGGGAAACCAGGCGGTTATTCCCCTACCACCATCAAGAGGGTACACGCTCTGATCAGCAGCATTATGAACACGGCAGTAAAGTGGAACATCATCCTGGAGAATCCCTGTGAACGTGTCAGTCCTCCAAAGCAGACCAGGAACATAGATGATATTAAGTTCTTCACCCTGGAAGAATGCAGTGCATTCCTGGAAGCAATAGACTCTGATCTGGCAGCAGGCAATATCAAACTGCAACATAAAGTATTCTTTCACCTGGCTCTGTTCTGTGGTTTACGCCGTGGGGAGCTGATCGCCCTGGAATGGTCTGATCTGAATTTCAACCAGAACACCGTAAGCATCACAAAAAGTACCGGGCTTGTAGGGGGAAAACCGATCACAAAGCCCCCAAAGAATAAAACATCCATCCGCACTGTATCTGTCCCAGAAAGCGTGATGCAGCTCACAAGATATTACAAGAAAGAGCAGCTTAAAAGGCGGTTATCTCTTGGAAGCTACTGGCAGGGGGATAATTACCTTTTCATACAGGAAGATGGGAAACAGATGTACCCATCCACACCGTACAGTGTTTTCAAGGATATTATCCACAGATATAACCAGGCTGTCGGGGATAATGGTCTACTGCTGCCGGATATTCCTCTTCACGGACTCAGGCACACATCCGCAACGCTCCTGATCAGCCAGAACATTGACGTTCGTACAGTATCCGGAAGGCTTGGCCATGCACAGACCAGCACCACCATGAACATATACAGTCACCAGCTCAAGAAGATGGATGAGAAGGCAGCAGATACTTTGGACGAGTTATTTCACCAGGCAGATGAGCCAGTGTTAACCAAATGTTAACCACACAGAAAAAAGCACCCCTTCATGGAGTGCTTTTATTTTCTCTCAACCCTTGATTTTACAAGGAATTTTTCAATGAAGCATCGGGGATTCGAACCCCGGACAACTTGATTAAAAGTCAAGTGCTCTACCGACTGAGCTAATGCTCCATATTAAGACTGGGCTAGCTGGATTCGAACCAGCGAATGCAGCAGTCAAAGTGCTGTGCCTTACCGCTTGGCGATAGCCCAAAGGCGAAGGGTGGATACAGGGATTCGAACCCTGGGCCTCCAGAGCCACAATCTGGCGCGCTAACCAACTGCGCTATACCCACCACAGCGTGCCTGAAGGGATTCGAACCCCCGACCCACGGCTTAGAAGGCCGTTGCTCTATCCAGCTGAGCTACAGACACATCTCTCTGTGCATACAGAGAAGCGGGTGATGGGAATCGAACCCACGTATCTAGCTTGGAAGGCTAGTGTTCTACCATTGAACTACACCCGCATTTCGCTGAAACGGTAATGTTGTTGTTACAGCAGTCGGGGTGACAGGATTCGAACCTGCGGCCTCCTGGTCCCAAACCAGGCGCTCTAGCCAAACTGAGCCACACCCCGCTGTTTTTCTTTATTCATTTGTGCTTCGTTGTCCGACGCAAGACATATTATATGGTAACCCACCCTAAATGTCAACACTTTTTTTCAATTTTTTTTGATTTTTTTTGAAAAAGTGATTTTTCAAGGTCAAAAAAGTTTCGCAAAGCCAGTAAAATCAAGGGTTTTCGGGGTTTTAACTTTTTTGAAAAAAGTTGAGATTTTTTTATAAAAAATGGGTTTTCGGAGTGGTTTTTATAATTTTTTGTAAAAAAATATTTTATTTACACAATAAAAAAATCTTAATTTTTTTACTTTTTTTCTCATATTTTTTGTGAGTCAAAATAAAATATCGTTTTATTTGTACTACTTTTTTTTATTTTTCATTTTAAATATTTTGATTTAGAACAGAAAAAGCCCAATTACGGTCAACTAAAATTTAGAGGATTCTTGACCTAATCTTAGAAAAATGTAATTACAGTCATATAATAACGCGGAAACTTTTGACTTAAACTTAGAAAAATACAATTACAATCAATTAAACATGAAAATTTGTTGATCTGAAACAGAGAAATTACAATAACAGTCAATTAGAAATAGAAGTATTCTTGACCCAAAATACAGAAAACAGAAATATGATCAACGTATAAAGCAATTATAGTTGACTATATTGAATAAAATTCCCAATTCCGGTCAATTTACATATACATATTTATTTTTCAACTTATCATTTCATATTTTTCCTTAATTTTGTTTAGAAAATAAGGTTACCGCAATCTTATATGCAGTAACCTCGCAAAAATCCATGCTCAAATAGTTTTATTATAGATACCTGATCTCTACCTGAGGCGCTTTCCCCTGTTCCAGCTCCATAACCGCATAGCTCGGCCTGCGGCCGCGCTGGCGTGGATAGGTAAGACTTCCGGGATTGATCACGAGAATTCCGTCCTCTTCTTCGATCACAGGCGTATGCGTATGGCCGTACATGGCGATCTGACAGTTATCTTCTCTGGCTTTCTCCACAAGTCTGTCATGATTTCTGGACACAAAATAATAGTGTCCATGTGTGACAAGCATCTTATGTCCTTCCAGTGTAATTTCCTCTTCATGTGAAAGATCTGTAAAAAAGTCATTGTTCCCTGCAACAATGATGCATGGGCACTCTGCCAGGGCTTCAATAAAAATTTCTCTGCCTTCCACATCTCCACAATGGATCAGATAATCAAAAGGAGCCTCCCTAAGTACTGCCTCTTCCAGATTCTCATCTCGTCCATGAGTATCGCTGACAATCAGTACCTTCATTGCAGTTCTTCCTTTATGGCACGTAATGCCTTGCCTCTGTGACTGATCTTATTCTTTTCTTCCATAGAAAGTTCGGCTGATGTGCATCCATACTCCGGCAGATAGAAGATCGGATCATAACCAAAGCCGTTCTCACCCTTCTCTTCGTAGCCAATACGGCCTTCCATTGTTCCACGTACTGTTTTTACACTTCCGTCCGGAAAAGCGGCTGCAACAGCGCATACGAACCTTGCAGTGCGTTTCTCGTCCGGCACACCATTCAGGCGTTCGATCAGATTTGCATTTTTGATGCGGTAGGAGGTGTCCTCACCCATATAACGTGCAGAATAGATTCCAGGTTCTTTATTCAGATAATCAATCTCAAGACCGGAATCATCCGCCAACGTGATCTCTCCTGTCATTTCACAGATGGTTTTAGCCTTGATCGTGGCATTTTCCTCAAATGTAGAACCATCTTCTACGATATCAGCATGAATCCCTGCTTCTTTCATGGAAACAACCTCTACATCCATATCTGCAAGGATTTCGCGGATTTCTTTCATTTTATCCTGATTTCCAGTGGCAAAAATTATTTTTTTCATAATTTCTATTATGTCCTCTGTTTTACAAATTTTATGTTGTTACATTTTCCTGTGCCAGAATTTTATCTGCTGTTTATTTCTGGTTTTTCTTCGGTGGACGCGGTCCAAGGAACTGATAATAATAGGTTTTCAGCATTCCGTTATAAATTTTACGGTTCTTGTCTGCTTTTCTTCCAATATCGTTCTCTGCTTTATCATAAGATGTGATCAGATACATAGACCATTTGTCCAGTCTTGCATAGCTTTCCCCGATTTCTCTGTAAAGCTGTGCCAGATTTTCTTTCTCTTCCAGTCGTTCCCCGTATGGCGGATTTGTAATAATAAATCCATATGGTTTCGGATGGCGGAGATCTTTTACCGGGCGCTGCTGGAAATGGATCAGCTTGTCTACTCCTGCCATCTTTGCATTTGCACGGGCAGCTTTCAGTGCCTCCGGATCAATGTCAAAGCCCTGGATATCTGTATCAATGTTAAGGTTTATTCTGTCCTGTGCTTCTTCATTGGCATCATACCAGCATTTACGTGGAACCAGATGCTTCCAGTCCTCTGCAAGGAAAGAACGATTCATTCCAGGTGCAATATCCGCTGCCATCATAGCCGCCTCGATCGGGAAAGTACCGCTGCCACAGAACGGATCCACCAGGATTCTGTCTTTATTCCATGGAGTGAGCATGATCAGTGCAGAAGCCAGTGTCTCTGTGATCGGTGCCTTTACAGTCATCTTACGGTAACCTCTCTTGTGCAGAGAAACTCCTGATGTATCAATACCGATAGTTGCCACATCTTTCATAAATGCCACACGGATCGGGAAACTTGCACCGTCTTCCTCAAACCAGGATACCCCGTATACGCCCTTCAGACGCTCTACAATGGCTTTTTTCATAATAGACTGAATATCTGACGGGCTGAACAGTTTACTCTTCACAGAATTGGCTTTAGCCACCCAGAATTTGCCATCTTTCGGAATATAATTCTCCCACGGAAGGGCTTTGGTCTTCTCAAAGAGTTCGTCAAAGGTTTCTGCCTTCACTTCTGCTACTTTCAGCAGGATTCGTTCTGTAGAACGAAGGAATACATTCGCATCTGCGATTCCCTGGGCATCTGCCTCAAAAGTTACTTTGCCGTCCTCTACCTTGGTGATCTCATATCCCAGATCAAGGATCTCTCGTTTCAGTACTGCTTCCATGCCAAAATGGCAGGGTGCGATCAGTTCAAATTTTTCCATTCTTTATCCTCTCTAATTATATACAGTGATATGCCAGAACTACTGCTGTTCCAACATATGAACAATATCCAGACACTTTCCTTTCAGGTGGATCTCAACGCCCCACTGTCTGTTCTTACCTGAATATCTTTCCTTCTTTTTAAAGGTCAATACTCTTTACGATATTTCCTTCAAAGTCCTTAATCGTAAACACACCATCCTCAAAAATTGCATACGTAGGCGGGTTTCCCTCTTTCGGGATAGATACAGAGCCTGGATTCAGGATCACATAGCCTTCTTTTCGCTCTGCTCTGAGCACATGAGTATGGCCATGGATCAGAATATCTCCTTCCTGGATTGGCGGCAGATTGTTTTCATTATAGACATGTCCATGTGTGGCATAGAAAGTTCTTCCATCCAGATTTAAGATGCAGTAATCTGCCATTACAGGAAACTGCAGTACCATCTGATCCACTTCTGCTTCGCAGTTTCCACGTACCGCATAAATTTCTTTCTTCATCTCATTGAGCATGGCGATAACTTCCTTCGGTGCATATTCCTTAGGAAGATCATTTCTCGGTCCATGATAAAGCAGATCGCCCAGCAGTACCAGGCGTTCTGCCTTTTCTTCTTTATAAGCATCCAGCGTCTTTCTGCAATAATATGCAGAACCATGGACATCTGACGCAAACATATATTTCATGATTTTGTGTCTCCTTTTTTATAGTTTGTATTTTAGTAACTATTCAGCAGTCTACTGTGAAGATACTGAACAGTTACGTTTTTTGTTTCATTTGCATGCCGCCTTTTCTCTTACATCACACAGTTTCCCGGTGCTGTATGAAACATAGCTGTGTCTCGTATTGCATTCCACAATATTTTTCAGCATTGCAGGATCTGTTTCTGTTATCAGAAACAGAAAAATCTGCCTGTAAACAGCTATATACACCTTATCATGCTTATGGCGAAATTACAAGATTTCTTCCCCGATATGCTTCAAAACCGCCGATCACTGACCGGGTGCGGTATCCAAGTTTTGCAAGCTGACGTGCAAGGCGCAGGCTTGCCCCGCCTCTGTCACAGTAAAGTACCAGTGTTTTCCCCCTGGGAAATGAAGTATATTCGTCAATCTCTGCGTATGGCATATTCACTGCTCCTTTTACATGGCTGTGTACATAGGATTCTCTTTCGCGCAGATCTATGATCAATGCGTCCCTGCGGTCCACATAATAATCCAGCATTTTTGCAGAAATCGTTTCCACTGGAAACATGGCAGACTCCTTTTTGTTATATCATATGTAAAAAAATATAAATTGCCAGCGGAATGAATCCGCTGGCAGAAAAAACTTAATATTCGTTTTCCTCTGAAGTATAAGACTGAGAAGTTTTATTTTTCATCTTATTTTTTGTCTTATCTTTGTAATCTGTCTCATTCTTGCTTCTCAGATTATCGGTATGGTTCATTTCATTTCCATAGGTATTTTTGCTGGATGTCTCTGTGTAATTTTTGCTGTTTCTGCTTTCAGATTCGTAATTTTTTGCCATTATTTTATTCCTCCTGATGCATTTTGTACGCCCACATCTTCTGAAAGTCCCAGAAGAATTCAGGCACTTTTGCAACGCACTTCATTACTGAATGTGCTTCACATTGACTATTATCCCAAAAACACGGGGGAATATTCATCAAAATATGTTGCTTTTTTCACCAAGCTATATTATAATCATACCTGTAAAAAGAATTTACCCTTCAAAAATTTTTTTTACATAAACCCCTTATTTAATTATTTATACTCCCCTCGAAAGTCCTGGTAGCTCCCCTACCGGGGCTTTCTTTTTGTCTTCATAAAAGAACCCTGCCCGAAGGGTCTTTGAACAGCAAAAAAGCAGCATTGCCGGCCTCATGGCTTACAATGCTGCTTTATCTGTTATATTTTTCTTTTCCCTTTCAGTTTCATACGCGCCAGCGAACGATTTGCTTCTCGGTGTTTCCAACGAACATTGCTGTTACTCTCCTCGTATGACTTGATAGGGATATTCTACAGTGTTTATCATGGTTCTTCAATATGTGGCAAAAAATGTGGCGAACTTTTTGTCCACATATTTTCACCAGATCAAAGAGTCAGAAAACTCTTCCATATTACCAGATTTTAGATTCTACTGCTGCCTTTTCGATAGAAAGACCCTTCATATAGCTATCCATAAATGCATTGAATCCTGCTACACCTTCCGGCTTCGGATCCAGTGTGCTGCTTTCCTGGTCTGCAAATACTTTCTTGTCAAGGAATGCTTCCAGAGTTTCACCTTCTTCTTTATTTACAAGATAAGAAGCCAGAAGTGCGATTCCCCATGCACCGCCTTCACCTGCAGTGGCCATTACGGATACCGGTGCATTTACAGCATCTGCAAGGATTTGCTGTCCGACACCTTTTGTCTTAAATAATCCGCCGTGTCCGAGGAGACGGTCTACTTTTACATTCTCTTTTTCAAACAGAAGGTTCAGACCTACTCTCATAGCGCCAAGGCATGTATACAGATTGGTTCTCATAAAGTTTGCAAGGTTGAATTTGCTCTCTGGGGAACGAACGAATAACGGACGACCTTCTTCGAATCCTGTCATATGCTCGCCTGAGAAGTAGCAGTAAGACAGAAGTCCACCACAATCCGGATCACCTTCCAGAGCTTTGTTATAAAGGGTTCCGAAGAGTTTGTTCATATCTACTTCCATACCCATAGCTTCTGCAAATTCCTTAAATACATTTACCCATGCATTCAGGTCTGAAGTACAGTTGTTGGAATGAGCCATAGCTACCAGATGTCCGGACGGAGTCGTAACCATGTCGATTTCTTTATATGGTCTGGAAAGTTCTTTTTCCAGAACGATCATCGCAAATACAGATGTACCTGCGGAAACATTACCTGTACGAACTGCAACACTGTTTGTTGCAACCATACCGGTTCCAGCATCACCTTCCGGAGGACACATTGGAATTCCGGCTTTCAGTTTGCCTGTTACATCGAGAAGTTTCGCACCTTCTTCTGTAAGGACACCAGCATCTTCACCTGCAACAAGTGCTTTCGGCATAATGTCACGGAGTTTCCATGAAAATCCGTAAGGAGCTACCAGTTCATCAAATTTATCAACCATTTCCTGGTTGTAATCTGCTTTTGTGGTGTCGATTGGGAACATACCTGCTGCATCACCGATTCCCAGAACTCTCTTACCAGTCAGTTTCCAGTGAACATAAGCTTCCAGAGTTGCAATATAATCGATATCTTTTACATGTTCTTCTCCATTAAGGATCGCCTGGTACAGATGAGCAATACTCCATCTCTGAGGAATATTGTAGTTAAACAGTTCCATCAGTTTCTCGCTTGCTTCGCCTGTAATATTATTTCTCCATGTACGGAATGGTACAAGAAGTTCTCCCTCTTTGTTGAATGGCATATATCCATGCATCATGGCACTGACGCCGAATGCACCTACGGATTCCAGTTCTACGTCATATTTTGCTTTTACATCTTTTGCCATATCCTGATAGCAGTCCTGGATACCTGTCCAGATATCTTCCAGACTGTATGTCCAGACACCGTTCTCATAGCGGTTCTCCCACTCATGTGCGCCGGAAGCGATCGGCTGATTTTTGTCATCTACAAGTACTGCTTTGATTCTGGTAGAACCAAATTCAATACCAAGTGCTGTTTTGTTCGCAAGAATTGCTGCTTTTGCTTCTGCTGCTCCCATTTTATGTACCTCCCTGTTTCACTGTCATTTTTATTACGGATTATCTGATAAACCGTAATCGTTTATGCGATATACCCTAATAAGTATTATCGCATTTCTTTTATGGTTTTACCATAGAATTTTTTGACTGTTTTAACGTACTTTTTTTACATTTTTAGGGCTGCCATTTCAGGCAGTT
The DNA here is from genome assembly GCF_052063845.1 of Blautia sp. HCP3S3_D9. NCBI lineage: Bacteria > Bacillati > Bacillota > Clostridia > Lachnospirales > Lachnospiraceae > Blautia > Blautia sp. HCP3S3_D9. The sequence continues at coordinate 12,574 of NZ_JBQHWS010000040.1, read as the reverse complement.
CAATGAATTCATTGTTTCAGTCCCAGCCTGATATGGCAGCCTCCATATTAATTGCAAAATTTATTATTTTCTGAATGCAAGTTCATTCCATCTCAGTTCGTTCTTGAAGTCACGGATGTTTGTATCTTTGTCAATGTAAACAGCTTCAATACCCATTGCTGCTGCCCAGTCACCCATCTGCTCTGCTGTCAGGTCATAAGTAAATGCTGTATGATGAGCGCCACCTGCAAGGATCCATGCTTCTGCACCTGTCTTAAGATTTGGCTGTGGTGTCCAGAATGCGCTTCCTACAGGAAGTTTTGGCATCGGTTTCTCAACTTTCTTACACTCTACATCGTTGATGATCAGACGGAAACGATCGCCAAGGTCGATCAGGGATGTTGCGATAGCCGGACCTGTCTTACTTGTGAATACAAGTCTTGCAGGATCTTCTCTGTCACCCATGGAAAGTGGGCAAACTTTAATGCCGATCTTGCCATCTGCAACAGACGGGCAAACCTCAAGCATATGAGACTGAAGGATTCCTTCTTTTCCAGGTACAAAGTTATATGTATAATCTTCCATCATGGAAGTTCCTTTTGCATCTTTCATTCCGGCTGTCATAATCTTCATCAGACGAACCATTGCTGCTGTCTTCCAGTCACCTTCTGCACCGAATCCATAACCTTTTTCCATAAGTCTCTGGATTGCAAGTCCAGGAAGCTGCTGCAGAGCACCCAGGTCACCGAAGTGTGTAACGATTGCCTGATAATTCTTTTCTTCCAGGAATTTCTCAAATCCGATTTCAATCTGAGCCTGAACTGCTACGTGACGTTTGAATTCTTCCGGATCTCTTCCCTCGAGAATGATATCGTATTTGCTGTAGTATTCATCTACTAATGCATCAACATCGCCCTTAGCTACGTCTTTTACATAATCAGCGATCTCATTTACAGGATAAGCATCAACTTCCCATCCGAATTTGATCTGTGCCTCTACTTTATCACCTTCTGTAACAGCTACGTTTCTCATGTTATCAGCTACACGGCATACACGGATGTGGCTGCTTTCCATAATACCAACTGCTGTACGCATCCAGGAAGCAAGTTTTTCCTGAACTTCTTTATCTGCCCAGTGACCAACGATAACTTTTCTCTCGATTCCCATTCTGGTAACAATGTGACCATATTCACGGCCGCCGTGTGCAGACTGGTTCTCGTTCATGAAATCCATATCAATGGTATCATAAGGAATTTCTTCATTAAACTGTGTATGCAGATGGCAAAGTGGCTTTCTGTATTCTTTCAGACCAAGGATCCAGGATTTTGCCGGTGAGAAAGTATGCATCCATGTAATAACACCTGCGCAGTCCTCATCTTCATTTGCCTCATTAAATGTTTTACGGATCAGTTCGTTTGTGATCAGGGTTGGTTTCCATACAAGTTCAAATGGAAGAACACCGCTCTTGTTTAATTCTTCAACAATAATTTTGGAATGCTCTGCAACTTTTCTTAAGCATTCATCTCCGTAAAGATCCTGTGAACCTGTGCAAAACCAAAACTTATAGTTTCTTCCTGTTTTCATGATAAAATTCCTCCTGAATTTTTATTTATTTTTCAGATCCCGCATCTGCTGTCTTAAACAGACCCCGCCATGCTCCGACCTGTACATTTACCTGTTATACCTGCTACGACTCTTGATTCAGACTATCCTCTGACTCATTGTCTTCTCAATCTGCTTTTCTGCATGAACCCCGAATGATCAGTTCCGGATGGATCAGTCTCTCGACTTTACTTTCCTCCTCTGGAACTCTATTGATCTTTTCCAGAATCAGTTCTGCTGCCATCTCTCCCAGTTTCTCCTGTGGATGTGCGATTGTAGTGATCCCGTTTCCACGCTGTGCATACAGAGAATTATCATAACCTGTGATGGAAATGTCTTCCGGTATCCTGACTCCCAGTTTCTCCAGCTCCTCCATAACCTGAACTGCGATCTGGTCATTATAGCAGACGATTCCATCCGGAAGCTGTCCACTCTGTACCATCTCTTTCGCCATCAACGCAGGTTTTACTTTTCTGTCCTCTGTGTGAAACCAGACAACATCATCCGGATTGTAAGAAATCCCCGCCTCCTGCAGTGCCCTGACATAGCCTTTATGTCTTTCCAGTCCCTGCATATCATCCGCTTTAAAGAAGCCTTTGATCCTGCGGTGCCCCAGATCCAGCAGATACTTCGTCACAAGATAGCCACCCTGAGCATCATCCATCAGAATATGAGGTTTCTCTCTCATTTCAGAATAAATCCCCTGGATGAATACATACGGTATCTCAAACTTGTCCAGATTCTGGTAAAGATTTCTGTGCTTACAGACCATCTCACTTTTACTCGGCTCAATGATCAGACCATCGATATCTTTTTTCAGAAGTTCTTCCAGACATCTTGCTTCTTTCTGTCTGCTGTTTGCAGTGTTCTTCAGAATAATGCTGTAACCACTTTCCGAAAGAACATTATCCATTCCCTGTATCAGTCTTGGAAAAATATAATCGGAAATATATGTGGTAACTACTGCAATGTTCTTTGATTTCTTTATATGGCGCATATTCTCAGAACAGTAAGTCCCTTTTCCGTGAAATGCCTCCACATATCCGTCCTGTTCCAGAATTCCCAGTGCTTTGCGGACTGTATGTCTGCTCAGAGAATACTTCTGTGAAAGTTCGTTTTCTGAAGGAAGCTTTTCTCCCGGCCGGATAGCTCCTGATACGATATCATTTCTGAGCTGTTCCATCAGTGAGAAATATTTAGGCTTTCCATTATCTGTCATGTCTTCTTCCCTCCTGTTCTTAGGATACAACTTGTACGGTCATACGAACAAGTTGTTTTTTATGCATAAATTATACAAAATATCAGGGAAGTTTTCATTACTTTTTTCCAAATCATAACTTGGAATAGTCAAGTGGATAAAATCATTCGCCTCACAATTGAAGCTGGAAACTTACTTGGTTTAATTAAAATCCAGATAGATAATTGGCTTTATTCCCCCATAAACCGGCATTTTCGTCACTCAGTTTCCAGCATTTCATAACAAGTTCCATGTACTGCCATACGTATTTCCTTATCCAGACGGGAATTGCAGGTAATCAGAGTTACTATCGGCCTTGATGCATCCGGTTTTATCCCTGTATCGTACATGGAATTGTTTTTCAATTCCTGCAGTTGTAACTTGTATGCAGGACTTGATAATTCGTACCCACATACAAATGCTGCACTCTGAGACGATGCCTGCTCCACGGAAAAAATCCTGTACAGAAACTTCCTTTCCGGAGTTGTAATCTCTATCTGCGGACACTTTTTCAGAAATTCTGGCTGTTCATAACGGTTTAAATTGGCAAACATCATGTTTCCTTCTATATTATGCCCATATAATATGCTGTGAGAGTCTGTCAGGTCTTTCTTATTATTATGTTCCAGAAAAATACATCCAAACAAATCCTCTTCTTTCTTAAAATTATGTTTCAGATAATATTCATCATCCGTCCCCTGCACCACAGGATAAGAAATATCAGCTCCCGGAATGGTAATCCAGGAAACCACCTGGGAGTTGATCTTTCTTAGATTTTCCCAGGAAATCCCAAAGGATTCCCTGATCTTATCTGCATGGCTGTTATGTTTCTTATTGCTCTGTTTCCTATTTTCAGAATTATTCCTGTTGTTTTCTTTCGTGCTTTTTTGTGTTGTTCTTTCTCTTTCCTGAAAAGTATGCTCTGCATCTTCGCTCTGTATTTCCGCAATCTGGAAAATTTCTTCATAATCCCTTTTTGCAGCGAGATTCTGTTCATAACTTCTTATATAAAAACTGCCGCAATACACAAGAAGTCCTACTGCCGCCACGACCATACTTATGGCAAAAGTTCTGAGTTTCCTCATTTCCGCATAATACCTTTTCTACCGGAACCGGACTTTCTGAAAATCATCACACCAGCACCAAGCAGAATAAGTCCAAGCAATCCAAGAACTGCCATTGCCTTAAATGGTCTGGTATCTCCTGTCTTAGAACTTCCTGCTGTATAGCCGGACTGATAGCTTCCGTATCCGGAACCTCCTGAAGAATATCCTCCCGAATTTCCAGATCCACTGGTTCCTGAATTACCGCCGGCACTGTTGCCACTTCCATTTCCGGAATTGCCGTTGTTTCCATTATTTGATGCAGAAGGTGTCTTTGTCGGCACCTGTGTCAATTTCGGACAAGTTCCCGGCGTAGACGGAGTTGGTGTAGCTTTCGGTGTTTCTGTTGGTTTTGGTGCTTCCGTTGGTTTCGGTGTTTCCGTCGGCTTCGGTGTTTCTGTTGGCACCGGTGTCTCTGTCGGCTTTGGTTCTGCCTTTACATATACCTCCTGCTGTGTCGATACTTCCGGTGCAAGATTTCCTCTTGCCTTCGCTGTATTTACAACTTTCTCGTTTTCTGCGCTCTCAGTTTCAAATACCACTTCATAACAAACTTCAATCTTATCCATGTCAGACAGAGAAGTTCCTGTATCAATCAGAAATCCTGTATCTGTCGCTTCTATTTTGATATCTTTTAGCTCTACACCATTCTTTTTCACAAAAATATTATCTCTTACCAGAGAAGCTCCTTTTGTTTCAATCGTATCTTCAATCACAATATTCTGATCAGAAATATCTTCCCGAAGCTGCCTTACTGTCAGTTTATAATATCCTTTCTCTCCGGAAGCATATTCCTTCTTATCAGATTCTTTGACAATTTCCAATACCGGACTATGTACCTGTACTTCTGTCTCACCTGTTGCCGGAATGTTCTCATTGCTGTCTGCAGTTGCAGTGTTATGGATTGTCTGACCTGCCAGCGCAGTGTCAATAACTGCTGCCTGATATTCCACGATCATACTCTTCTGTTCCTGACAGTCCAGAGGATTGTACATAACCTGCTCAACAATTCCACCTCTGTCATTGTCACAAATACTGTATCTTGCATCCTTAATAAGTGCTTTTCCCGTTGACAACAGAAATGTATTGTCATCGTTGACCTGTACATCTGCATCTGTTACATTTCCCTTCTCATCCATAAGAATTACAGAATCCTTCAGAAGGCGCACTCCAGGAGTATCCAGCACATCATAGACTGTCACATTCCTTGCCACGCAGCCGGTCTGCTCCTGTGTCAGCATAATGCGGTATGTAATAATATCTCCATATTTATAGGACGGTTTATCTGCAGTCTTTTCTACCTTAAGAACAGGCGAGTTTACCCAGATTTTTGTGGTATCTTTCACCGGCTGTGCATTGTCTGCGCGTGCCTGTGCAGTATTTACAATTTCCAGACCATTTACACTCTCCTGAACAGTACAGTGGAAGTTAACTGTTACAGGTGTCTGATACGGAAGATCTGAAACAGTTACGATCCAGCCGGTTCCCTGACGTGTGATCTGACAGTTCACAGGCTTTTCTACTGTTTCATTATAATTATCCGGATCCAGCTGATTTCCCGCATCATCTGTTCCCGCCACAGGATTCTGGATCACTGCCGGTACCCCGTTGACTGTAACTGCCCCTTCTTCTCCGTCCAGTGCAAGTCCTTCCGGCAGAGAAAGATCACTGATCACAAGATTTCTGGCAATAGACCCTTTCTGAAGATTGTTCACTGTAACCTGATAGTTTACCTGTTCTCCAACACGGAACTCATTCTCTACACGTCCGTCACCGGCTGCCAGATATGGATTCTGGAAAGTTTTCTCCACTGAAAGAACAGCCGTGTTCACATATACTTCTGCATCATCCTGTGCTGCCGGTGCATTCTGTGCCTGCACATTGGCAACATTGATACTCTCCATTCCATTTGCCTCCTCCGTAACTGTACAGAGGAAAGAAATCATAACCGGAGTATATGCCGGAAGATCTGAAATATTCAGTCTCCATCCGCTTCCTTCCTGAAGGAATTCATAATTTACCGTTTTCTCAGATGTTTCATTATAAAATTCCGGATTCAGCTGATTCGGAACATCTTCTATTCCTGCCACAGGCTGCGTGATGGTCTGTGGGATTCCACTGACAGATACATCCTCTGCTGAAACCAGAGCAAGGCCTGCCGGCATCTGGGTATCCCAGATCGTTACATTTCTGGCGATAGTACCTTCTCTTTTATTCTCCACAAGAACATTGTACTGAACCTGTTCACCCACCTGCCATTCATAATGGTCTGCTGTTTTCTCAATCCAAAATTCTCCGGAATTAACGTACACTTCCGCATCATCTGTCTGTTCATCTGCGTTAGATGCCTTTACTGACGCGGCATTCACGCTTTCATGTCCATTTGCTTCTTCCTGTACGATACAATGAAAAATAAGTGTCACAGGCTGGCTGTACGGCAGATAGGAACAGTAAAAAGCAAAACCATTTCCGCCCGCATCCAGACGAGATTCTACCTGTCTGGTCTCAAATGCCTGTCCACTCTTTTTATCCGGTAACGGATAATTGATCTGCTGTGAAACTCCCAGCACCTCTACACTCTGAGCACCATCTGCAAGTACCAGTCCCTGCGGCAGGCCGATATCCGTGATATTTACATCTCTGGCAATGGTTCCCGCAGTCACGTTATTTACCACAATCCGGTATGCTACCTGTTCACCAGTCTGCCATTCATACTTATCCGCTGTTTTATCAATCTCAAGCTGCGGACTGTTTGTCCATACTTCTGCCATATCCTTGCGGGATTCCTGTTCCCCACTTTCCGGATTAAGCAGATTATCTGCAGTAGCAGAAACAATATTCTCCCATTCCTGACCATTGGAGTTCTCAAGTGCCTGGCATTTAAATCGAATCGTTATCTTCTCTCCATATTTCAGGATCGGACACTCTGCCTTCCATCCATTTTCTCCCATTCGGTTAAGAGTGCAGACTTCCGCACCCTCACTTGTCTGTACAGAATACTGTCCATCCAGAAGCTTCAGACAGGATGGAATCTCATCAGTGATCACAACATTGACCGCACGCACGTCCTTCTTTGTCTGTGTAACGGAAACTTCATAATCCACCACATCTCCGATTTTCCACTCATACTGAGAAGTATTCTTCGTCACCTCAAGCTCCGGCGAAATTACACTCTTTACCCATACAGTTTCTGAATCCATGGTATCTCCGCTTCCATTTGTACGTTCATAACTCATAGAGGCATGATTCGGCACAAGAATCGTATATCCATCCTGTGCAAGGTATTTTGAAATATTTATTTCTGATTCCGGTTTCCTTTGTACTTTCAGAGTAAATGTATAAGTCTGATTATCTGTAAAATTCTCGTCCTGAAGACTCTCTGTTTTCGCACTGCAGGTAACTTTCTGCCCTTCAACCGCAATGTCAAACAGATCTGTCACTGTCTGCCCAATATCATTTGTAATACTAACTTTAGATGCATCTTCTATAGAAATGCAGTCCTCCAGTACATCCTGCACAACAAAAGATTTCAGCTTATTTGGCGTTACCTCTGCACGGATCATATACTGAAATTCTTTTCCCTGTCTGATCATAAATGGTGCATCTTTCGTTGCTGCCGACGCCTGATCCCAGGTACATCCGCTCTCTCCTACACGCTTCTCCGGTGCTTTCTTCATTTCAACATCACCGAAACAGTAAGAAGTAAAGTCAAAATACGCATATGCCTTGCAGTATTTCTGTCCTTTAAAAGTCTCACAGTAGCTCTTTCCTGACGGATCCAGATATTTATTTCTGGTATTCTCCGCCCATTTCTCCTGTGATCCTGCTTTGGCAATTCCGTCCTCACGGCTCTTATCCCATTTATCCAGACGGAACTGATGAACAAACTCTACTGTAAAATTATCCGTATTGTAAAACAGATTCAGCCATCCCTTCGGATCGTCCGGTTCTACAGACCCCAGTGGAGAAGTTACAGAATTTCCCTCTACTGTCAGATAATCATTATCTTTCAGCACATAGGCATTATCCAGATTGCAGTCGGACGGGATTCTGACTCCCTGTCCTGCATCAATATCGCGGATCGTTCCGTGCCCACTGATAGGAATCGTCTCCTCTGTGCCATGTTTCAGAAACTGAAATTTTACTTTCGCATAACCTACAGAATAGATAAATACGCCAATACTGTTCTTGGAGAATCCCACCATAGGATAAGCTTCGTTATCTTTCCACGCAAAAGTAGCACCGCCTTTATTCTGTACAATGGACTCGGCAGTACGCAGATCATAACGGGGTTCCGCATTCTCCACTCCCATAAGAATCAGACGGACATCTACGATATTTCCATTTCCATCCTTTCCTACATTATTGTAACGCATGCCTGCACTTCCAGCTTTATAGTCTGCCCCTACACGGACACACTCTGTATCACGTTCACTCTTTCCATTATCAGAAAAAGCTTCCCTGTCCAGATTGTCACAGCCAAAAGATTCATATGTTGTAATTCCGGGCTGAAACTTCATATTAAAGCGGTATCCATAATCTACCTTCTTATCCTCATCCCAGGTCTCAATCGACATGGATGCTGCCTGCGTAGTATGAACAGGCAAAAGACCCAAAACTGCCTGCAGAATAAAAAGCAATGCCATCAGCAAGGCCCCAAGGCGTTCTTTCCATTTTAAATTGTGTTTCATTTGCTGGCTCCTTTCCAAATAAAAAATATAAACATGAATGTGGGATTTTTCCCTGCACCTGGCAGGATTAGTGAGTAAAAAAAGATGGGATTTTTATAAGAATGTCAGAATGAAAGATATCTCTCTTTTGATCGAATAAGGCAAACAGATATTCGCAATTGAAACAGGAATTTATTTGATTCAGTTAAAATATATACTATAGTAATATTGGAAAAATTGAGAGTTCTGCACAGAACTCCTTAGAACATGTTTGAAAAAGGCTTTCTGCAAGATGTGCGTCACAATTTGTGGGAATGATTTTTCAAACATGCTCTGGTAAAAGTTCTGTACAGATTCCAGAAAAATATTCACGCTAAAACGCTAAATTAGTGATTCCGTTTCTTTAACCATGAAAGGAAAGAAAGAATAATTACAAGAATAATAAAGAAAGGAAGAACTGCTCCGATCACCAGAACAATAAGGATAATGGCAAGAACTGCCCCGATAATAACAACTGCCTTGCCCTGCCAGGTAGAAAGATCCAATACCTTCTTCCAGCGCTTCTCCGGCTGCCGTGGCTGTTCTGCTGTGTTGTCATATCCTCCATATGAGGAATATTCTCCGTAATCCTCCTGTGTACTTCCATCATCTGTATCGATCAGGGTCTTGGCAATCAGCCGCGGGTCTCCAAGTTCTTCAAGAACCTCACTCTCCGGTCTTCCACCACGCACCTGAGATTGTATATAATCTTCATAATATCTTATATGTGCCGCTGCCTTGCCTTCCTGCATATTTCCGGCAAGCTGTTCTCTAAGGATGTCCAAAAATTCTTTTCTATCCATGTCCTCAGTCTCCGTTTATTAATCTTTGTTACCTCTATTGGTAACTTCTCACAGTCTTATTGCTGAAGAGTTACCTTTATTGTTCTATATTCTACCATACTTTTTCTGAATGACAACTAATATAATCATTAATTTTTTATGAAATCCTTATAAACTCATTTCCTGATGCTCCCCCTTTATAATAGCTACATTCTGTTTATTTTTTAACATTTTCACTTTGTTTTAAATGAGAAACTCTTTCATTAAGGCGCTTATCTCTTGTCCTTTATTATTAAAATCACATAATTTTTGTCCAGATTATCTAATTTTTTTGACGTTTTGATGGAATTTTGTTGACATTTTTTTCTCAAAATGCTATATTGTATTCATCAATTGAAGGAACCTTCGAGTACTGGCGGAAAGAGTGGACTACAAACCACGGGGAGTCGGAGGTTTGTAAGAGCCGACCGTCTGGGCAGTATTTGAATCATTCAGATACTGGCCTTTTTTTATCTCGTAGAACAGTAATTATTTCATGACATGTTCTATAAACCGGCAGGCGCTTCCTTCAATGAATAAGTCTGTTACTGATCGTGAATTGAACAGTAACATAAGTTTTTCATGTTATGCGGAGACGAAAGGAGAAAAACATTATGGGATTCAAATCAGACATCGAGATTGCACAGGAATGCGAAATGCTTCCAATCACTCAGATTGCAGAGAAGGCAGGTATTGATGACAAATATCTGGAGCAGTACGGAAAATATAAAGCAAAAATCGACTACAATCTTCTGAAAGAAAGCGATAAAAAGGATGGAAAATTAATCCTTGTTACAGCTATCAACCCAACTCCTGCAGGCGAAGGTAAAACTACTACTACTGTAGGTCTTGCAGATGGTATGCAGCGACTTGGAAAGAGCGTTATGGTAGCTCTTCGTGAGCCATCCCTGGGACCGGTATTCGGTGTAAAAGGTGGTGCTGCCGGCGGCGGATATGCACAGGTAGTTCCGATGGAAGATATTAACCTTCACTTCACAGGTGACTTCCATGCAATCGGTGCAGCTAATAACTTACTTGCCGCTATGATCGACAACCATATCTTCCAGGGCAACGCATTAAACATTGACCCACGTAAGATCACATGGAGAAGATGTGTAGATATGAATGACCGTCAGCTTCGTAACGTAGTAGACGGCCTTGGCGGAAGAACAAACGGTATGCCTCGTGAAGACGGATACGACATCACTGTTGCATCTGAAATCATGGCAGTTCTCTGTCTTGCAAGCGATATCAAAGACCTGAAAGAAAGATTATCCAAGATCATCATCGGATATACATACGGTAAAGTTTCCGAGCAGAAACCGGTAACAGCTGGTGACCTCCACGCAGAAGGCGCTATGACAGCCCTGTTAAAAGATGCCCTGAAACCAAACCTTGTACAGACTCTGGAACATGTTCCGGCAATTGTACACGGCGGACCATTCGCAAACATCGCTCACGGATGTAACTCCGTAACAGCTACAAAGATGGCTATGAAACTTGCAGACTACGCCATCACAGAAGCCGGATTCGGTGCTGACCTCGGTGCTGAGAAATTCCTCGACATCAAATGCCGTATGGCAGGCTTAAAACCAAGCGCAGTTGTTATCGTAGCTACTGTACGTGCTCTGAAATACAACGGTGGCGTTGCGAAAGCCGACCTCAACAACGAGAACCTGGAAGCACTTGAGAAAGGTATCCCGAACCTGCTGAAACACGTTTCCAATATCAAGAACGTATACAAACTTCCATGTGTTGTTGCTATCAATGCATTCCCAACAGATACAAAAGCTGAACTTGACTTTGTTGAAGCTAAATGTAAAGAACTCGGCGTTAATGTTGCTCTTTCTGAAGTATGGGCAAAAGGCGGCGAAGGCGGAATCAAACTTGCAGAAGAAGTTCTCCGTCTCGTTGAAGAACCAAACGACTTTACTTATGCATATGAACTGGAAGGTTCTATCGAAGACAAACTGAACCAGATCGTTCAGAAAGTATACGGCGGCAAGAGAGTTGTCCTGACAGCAAACGCTCAGAAACAGGCAAAACAGTTAGAGGCTCTTGGATTCGGCAACTGCCCGATCTGTGTAGCTAAGACTCAGTACAGCTTAACAGACGATCAGACCAAACTTGGTGCTCCGACAGACTTCGAAGTTACAGTACGTAACCTGAAGATCTCCGCTGGTGCAGGATTCATCGTAGCCCTTACAGGCGAGATCATGACTATGCCAGGTCTGCCGAAAGTTCCGGCTGCTGAGAGAATCGATGTAGACGAGACAGGTAAGATCACAGGTCTGTTCTAATTTTACAGAAACTCAGATAATATTATAGAAATCATATTTATATATGATATGTGTCCAGACGATTTTACAGGCGGGAAGATTTCCCGCCTGTTTTTATATCCGTGTTTGAAAAGACTTTAAAGCACTTGCCACTAAAAATGCCGCCATAGTTTTTACCTACAGCAGCATTTTATCTTCATTTCTGAATTCACTTTTTGTTTCTATATGTAATACGCAAAATCCGCCGGATTTTAGAACAGTGACTTCATGGCCGGATACAGAGTTCTGAACTTCTGATATCTTTCTTCATATTTAGCTACCAGTTCCGGATCTGGTTCTACTGTATCTACAACTTTGGCAAATTTCTTACCGATCGTTTCTACGTCCGGGTAAGCGCCGCAGCCTACTGCTGCAAGCATAGCACCACCCATGGATGGTCCTTCTTCGTTTTCCAGAACGTCAACTTTCAGGTTCATAACATTTGCAATGATCTTTTTCCACAGTGGACTCTTAGCTCCGCCACCGCAGATCTTGGTTCTTTCGATCTTGATTCCAAGGCTTCTTGCAACCTCCAGAGAATCACGAAGTCCAAACGCAACACCTTCCAGAACAGCCTGGGTCATGTCAGCTCTTGTACTGTCCATGGACATTCCGAAGAATACACCTCTTGCATCAGGATTGTTGTGCGGAGAACGCTCTCCCATCAGATATGGAAGGAAAAATACATTGTTCTCACCGAGTTTCTGGATTGGAGCCTGCTCTGCGTTAAAATCTTTTGTCTGAAGGATTTCTTCTGCCCACCATTTGTTACAGGAAGCTGCGCTGAGCATACATCCCATCCTGT
>NZ_JBQHWS010000039.1:0-31308 GCF_052063845.1 Blautia sp. HCP3S3_D9 | reverse complement strand
GCTAAGTAAACATACCTACTCATTTATCCACCAACAAAATTACGAACAACTCAGTATTTATCAGAGTTTTAAGTGTTTGAGTAGGAAAATAATGAGAAGTTAGCATTTAACATTTTTCGATCCAAAGATGCAATTTCTTCAGAATATTCCTTTAGTTCTTTTCCTATTTTATCAGCACCTTTTACATTCTTTTTGTAAAGGAGCTGATATTCGAGAACAGACCAGAAGTCCATAGCTGTTGTTTGAATCTGGATTTCCACTGTTTTTGTTTCCATTTTATTATCAATACAGACAGGAACTCCCATGATCAGATGCAGACTCATATATCCGCTTTTCTTTGGTTTTGCAATATAATCTTTTTCTTTGATAAGCGTAAGATCTTTCTGTTCCTTCAACATTTTCACAATTTCATATACATCATCTACAAAAAGACAAACTATCCTGATTCCGATTAAATCATTCAATTTGGTTTTGGCAAGTGTAAATTCTGGTTTCAGGTTCTTGCGTTTCATCTTGGCATAGATACTTTCTGGTGTCTTTATCCTCTGCGAAACATTCTGGATTACTTCTCTGTTATATTTGCTTTCCAACTGTTCGCCAATTATTTTGACTTTTACAGCCAGGACTCCCATCACATACTGACAGTGAAGATAATATTGGTCTTTATTAATTTCATTTCTTATTTTCTCTATTTCTTTTTTATATTCCTCTCCCCATTTCTGCAATTGCTGTTATCAGGCAGATAAGTCATTACGATTCATTGTCTGTGTATAATCGAATAGTTATTATATTATCATGTTTATGTATTTCACTATCATTTTTCTGTAAAACAATTGTTAATTTATACAGAATTTTCCCAGAAGAAATCTATGTTATGTCGGATTTTAGATTATTTTGTCGAAATGTTCTAAGCAGATTTATGGTTAATCCTGTAGACGAATGTAGAAAAATGTGGTATAGTTTATACATACTAAAGAGATGAAAACAAGATACAAAAGAGTTATCCAGATTACTAATGAATAAACTCACAAAGTACTCAACTTGCAAAAGTTAAAATACAAAAGATAAATATTTAAAATACAAATGTTCAAATTATAAACCACTAAAGAGAATCGTCTAAAATTGTAATGATTCATCTCCTAATCACTAAAGATTTCTATCTGAAATACAAAAGATATACACATTGTGAAAATATTATACAAAAGCTAAAAAGACAGTTTCCTAAACGAGACTGTCTTTTATTTATGTAAAAATCAGAGTTTCTGTCTTTTTATCACCAGAGAATACGTAAGACTTTCTACCTATTCCAGCAGTAGATAATAATACACGCCCTGGCAGTCGAAACTGTCAGGGCGTGTTCTGTCTGGGCACAAAGATTATCTATTTATAATCAGTTTTGAATTTATAATTCTTATTTGTAGTTTACGATCTTTCCGAAATCAGCTTTCAGAGAAGCGCCACCAACAAGACCACCATCGATATCGTTCTGAACGAATAAGTCAGGAGCTGTTGCAGGATTTACAGATCCGCCGTATTGGATGCGGATTGCTTCTGCTGTTGCTTCATCATAGATTTCAGCAATGCAAGCACGGATACCAGCGCATACTTCCTGAGCCTGCTCAGTTGTAGCTGTTTTGCCTGTTCCGATTGCCCAGATTGGCTCGTAAGCGATAACTGCTGTCTTAGCCTGATCTGCTGTAACACCCTGGAATCCAACTTTAACCTGCTGACGGATGAAATCCATTGTCACGCCCTGCTCTCTCTGAGTAAGAGTTTCGCCGCAGCACATGATAGGTGTGATTCCATGTTCGAAAGCTTTGAGGATCTTCTTGTTAACGTCTTCGTTTGTTTCTCCGAAGTATTCTCTTCTTTCGGAATGTCCGAGAACAACGTATTTAACTCCAGCGTCTACGAGCATTGCAGGGGAGATTTCTCCTGTGTAGGCACCTTTCTCTTCGAAGTACATGTTCTCAGCACCAACCTGGATATTTGTTCCTTTAGCAGCTTCTACAACTGGGATGATGTCGATTGCAGGTACGCAGAATACAACGTCAACTTCGTCATTTACTACTAATGGTTTTAATGTTTCTACTAATTTAACGGCTTCGCTTGGTGTCATGTTCATTTTCCAGTTACCAGCGATAATTTTCTTTCTTGCCATGATAATTTTATCTCCTTAGTGTCCCTTGTGGGACGTTATTTATATGATAACACCGCATCTACTAAATTCAAGCTTCGCCCACGGCTTACTTTCATTAAGTAGATAGGTGGGCTTTCCACTAAATTCGGCCTGCACCTACGGCTTGACCTTATTAAGTGTTCAATGCCTATTTATCGTTTGCTGCTGCAACGCCCGGGAGTTCTTTTCCTTCCAGAAATTCAAGAGATGCACCGCCACCTGTGGAGATGTGTGTCATCTTGTCGCCATAGCCAAGGATGTTAACTGCAGCTGCAGAATCACCACCACCAATGATAGTTGTAGCGTCTGTATCAGCAAGTGCTTTGGCAACCGCTTCTGTACCATGAGCAAAGTTCGGCATTTCGAAGCAGCCCATCGGTCCGTTCCATACAACTGTCTTAGCATCTTTTACAGCGTCAGAGAAAAGTTTCTCTGTTTCAGGTCCGATATCCATTCCTTCCCATCCGTCCGGAATTTCACCACGTTTCACAACCTGGATGTTGCAGTCATTGGAGAAGTCATCACCAATTCTGTTATCTACAGGAAGAAGAAGTTTTACGCCTTTTTCTTCTGCTTTCTTCATCATGTCTAATGCATACTGAAGATAATCATCCTCGCAGAGGGATCTGCCGATATGTCCGCCCATAGCTTTGGAGAATGTGTAGGACATACCACCACCGATGATAAGAGTATCCACTTTATCAAGAAGGTTATTGATTACAGAGATCTTGCTGGAAACCTTAGCTCCGCCAAGGATAGCAACGAATGGTCTCTCAGGATTGTTAACTGCGTTTCCAAGGAAATCGATTTCCTTCTGCATTAAGTAACCAACAACTGCTGTATCAACATATTTAGTTACACCAACATTAGAGCAGTGTGCTCTGTGTGCTGTACCGAATGCATCGTTTACAAATACGTCGCAAAGAGAAGCGAGTTCTTTGCTGAATTCGTCTCCGTTCTTTGTTTCTTCTGCACGATAACGTGTGTTCTCAAGTAAGATGATGTCTCCGTCTTTCATCTCATCTACTGCTGCTTTTGCATTTGGTCCTACTACTTCCGGATCTGCTGCAAATTTAACTTCCTGTCCTAATAATTCGGAAAGGCGAACTGCAACTGGTGCAAGAGATAATTCCGGTTTCGGTTCTCCCTTCGGTTTTCCAAGGTGAGAGCAAAGAATGATCTTTCCGCCATCTGCAACGAGCTTCTTGATTGTAGGAAGAGCTGCTACCAGACGGTTCTCATCTGTAATCTTTCCATCCTGAAGCGGAACATTGAAGTCACATCTTACAAGAACTTTTTTGCCTTTTACATTGATATCATCAACAGATTTTTTGTTCAGCATTTGTGGTGCCTCCTTAATAATATTCTTTAACTGTTACCGCGTAATTTGTGGGCGATAACATATGATTTCCATATAGTCTGCCAATTGTCAGCGGCAAACTATGCATACTGTTCAGACAACGCGAAAAGGGTCCGGCCCATATCAGACCGGACCCTTCGTTGGAGTCTATTCTTCTACACTTACTGAAAATTAAGCGTTCAGTAATTTACCAAAGTGTTTGATTGTACGAACCATCTGGCTTGTGTAGGAGTTTTCGTTGTCATACCAGGAAACTACCTGTACTTCTGTTGTGCCATTCTCAAGTGGAAGAACCATTGTCTGAGTAGCATCGAACAGAGAACCAAATCTCATACCAACGATATCGCTGGATACGATCTCATCTTCGTTGTATCCGAAGGATTCGTTAGAAGCTGCTTTCATAGCTGCATTGATCTGTTCTTTTGTTACGTTTCCTTCAACAACTGCTGTTAAGATTGTTGTAGAACCTGTTGGGGTAGGAACACGCTGAGCAGATCCGATTAATTTGCCGTTCAGTTCTGGGATAACAAGACCGATAGCTTTAGCAGCACCTGTGCTGTTAGGAACAATGTTAACTGCAGCTGCACGGGATCTTCTTAAGTCACCTTTTCTCTGTGGTCCATCAAGTGTCATCTGATCGCCTGTGTAAGCGTGGATTGTGCACATGATACCAGATTTGATTGCAGCGAGGTCATTTAATGCTTTAGCCATTGGAGCTAAGCAGTTTGTTGTACAAGAAGCTGCAGAGATGATGTGGTCTTCTTTTGTAAGAGTTTCATGGTTTACATTGTAAACGATTGTCTTAAGGTCGTTTCCAGCCGGAGCGGAAATGATAACGTGTTTAGCACCTGCATCGATATGAGCCTGAGCTTTATCTTTGGATGTATAGAATCCTGTACACTCAAGAACTACGTCTACACCGATTTCTCCCCATGGAAGTTCAGCAGCGTTAGCTTTTGCGTAAATTTTGATTTCTTTTCCGTCAACTGTGATGAAATCTTCTCCTGCTGTTACTGTGTCTGCAAGAGCATATTTTCCCTGTGTTGAGTCATATTTTAATAAGTGAGCAAGCATTTTAGGAGATGTTAAATCGTTGATTGCTACGATTTCAAATCCTTCTGCTCCAAACATCTGACGGAATGCAAGACGTCCGATACGTCCAAAACCATTGATTGCAACTTTTACTGCCATGATAAAATTCCTCCTATGAATTAAGTGGTTAATTATGGTAATCCTTTGTTTGTTAAAGAATCATCAACCTGTAATGTATTGTACATAATTCTAAACAAAAATTCAAGACCATTTTCTAAAAAACAAATAAAAATTAAGTAAAAATTGTAAATTCTATGGTATACTGAGTATGCAGTGCACTGTAAATATCCGTGTTGCTGCCCACATCCTGCTGTTTTGCGGAATTTCTGGTTTAAGTGTGTCCTGTTTACGGGACATTTATACAATTTCTGCATACAGTATCTATTTCTGTTCGTAACTGTTCAGTACCTTCACAGTTACGAGTCAAAATCCATTAAAAATTGCCTGCGGCGATGGGATTTTGACTTGTACGTCTCGAGATTTTGGCATTTTCATGTCAAAACACCTCGCGGGATAGTGAACTGCTGAATGGTTACTTCTGTTCACATATTGTTATCCCCATGACAAATGTCACCGGATATGAAGTGAACAGTCACTATTTTATATTATGAAAGGACTGAAATTATGGACAGAAAGATATTATGGGACTGTCATATGCACTCTTCTTTTTCTGCGGATTCAGATACTCCTATGGAATCCATGATCCAGCGTGCAGTGGAGCTTGGTCTGAAGGGGATCACTTTTACAGAACATCTGGACCCGGATTACCCGGCTACTCCTGATGGGCTGGATTTCTCTCTGGATATTCCTTCCTATCAGAAGAAGCTCGCAGAACTTTCAGATACATATAAGGACAAGATCCAGATGCGTTTCGGAATTGAACTTGGTCTGCAGATGCATCTGGGAGAATATTTTGATTCTCTGCTTGCACGGGTACCATTTGATTTTGCTATTGGCTCTTCTCATCTTGTTCACGGATATGATCCTTATTATCCGGAATTTTTTGAGGGGCGCAAGGAGTTCTTATGTTATATGGAATATTTTGAATCCATTCTTGAGAACATCTCTGTCTATGACGGATTTGATGTATACGGGCATATCGACTATGTTGTGCGCTATGGTCCGAATAAGAACCTGGAATATTCTTATGGACGATACAAAGATATTCTGGATGAGATCCTCCGGAAACTGATTTCCAAAGGAAAAGGAATCGAGCTCAATACAGGCGGATACCATTACGGACTCGGTGAACCTAATCCATGTACAGCAGTCATAAAGCGTTACAGAGAACTTGGCGGTGAGATCATTACGATCGGTGCAGATGCACATACACCGGACAAAGTAGCCTATGCGTTTGACAAAGCCGCAACTGTACTTGAAAACTGTGGCTTCCGGTATTATACAGTATTTAAGGATCACAAACCGGAATTTATTTCTTTATAAAATTGTTTTATAAATAGTATGAGGACTTGCCTATACGGTCATCCGTGTACTATAATGTTTTACAAATACGTTACTGGCCGCTTCGGTTTCAGTAACACAAATATTTATTTATAAACCAGGGAGGAATATTATGGCAAAAAAAAGACTCCAGAAGAAGCGTGCTTCATCAACAGTCAGCAAACAGGGGGCTGAAATTTTAAAAGTTGCTACTTCTAAAACAGAACCTGCGAAAGTTGAAACTTCCAAAGTTGAACCGGTTAAGGTTGAAACTTCTAAGGTGGAACCAGTCAAAGTTGAGATCTCCAAAGTCGAACCTATTAAGGTTGAAACTTCTAAAGTTGAACCGGTTAAAGTTGAGACTTCTAAAGTTGAACCGGTTAAAGTTGAGACTTCTAAAGTTGAACCGGTTAAAGTTGAGACTTCCAAGGTCGAACCGGTCAAAGTTGAAACCTCTAAAGTTGAACCTGCGAAAGTTGAAACTTCCAAAGTGGAGCCGGTGAAACTTGAGGCTCCTGCTGATCTTACTATATATAATGAACGTTTTCAGAAACATTATGACGAACTGAAATGGCTGTATTGTGAATTATATCAGGACCGTGATGATGTTATGACATTCCTGAATGACCTGACATCTAATATGGAAGCTTTTTATAACAGCAGAAATGCAACATTAAGAGCATCCGACAGAAAACGTGAATCTGACCCGAATTGGTATAAACGCAATGACCTGCTTGGCATGATGATGTATGTAAATAATTTCGCACATACATTAAAAGGTCTGGAAGAGAAACTGGATTATGTAGAAGAATGCAATGTTAATTATCTTCATCTGATGCCTCTGCTCGCTTCACCGGAAGGAAAAAGTGATGGCGGTTATGCAGTTGCTGATTTCCGTACCGTTCAGCCGGAACTCGGCACAATGGAAGATTTCTCAGAATTAACTGCAAAATGCCATGAACGAGGCATTAATATCTGCCTTGACTTCGTTATGAACCATACATCCGAAGATCATGAGTGGGCAAAACGTGCACGTGCAGGTGAGAAAGAATATCAGGATCGTTATTTCTTCTTTGATTCCTATGATGTTCCGGCTCTTTATGAGAAAACCTGCCCTCAGGTATTCCCGACTACTGCACCTGGAAACTTCACATGGTTAGATGACGTTCACAAACATGTTATGACTACATTCTACCCATATCAGTGGGATCTGAATTACAGAAACCCTGTTGTATTTAATGAGATGGTTTATAATATGCTCTATCTTGCAAACCAGGGTGTAGATATCGTACGTCTGGATGCTGTTCCTTATATCCGGAAGCAGCTTGGCACAAACTGCCGTAACCTGCCGCAGGTTCATACCATCGTGCGTATGATGCGTATGATCTGTGAGATCGTTTGCCCGGGTGTTCTTCTTCTCGGCGAAGTTGTTATGGCTCCTGAGGAAGTTGTTCCGTATTTCGGTACTCTTGAGAAACCGGAATGCCATATCCTGTACAATGTTACTACTATGGCAAGTACCTGGCACACTGTCGCAACGAAAGATGTATCTCTTCTGCGCAGACAGCTGGATATCCTCGGATCACTTCCTACAGAATATGTATTCCAGAATTATCTGCGCTGCCATGATGATATCGGCTGGGGATTAGATTATGACTTCCTGCAGAACTTCTCTATCGAAGAGGTTCCTCACAAGAAATTCCTGAATGATTTCTTTACAGGAAAATATCCGGATACCTTTGGCCGCGGTGAGCTCTACAATGATGATCCTCGTCTGGGCGATGCAAGACTCTGCGGTACTACTGCTTCTCTCTGTGGTATTGAGAAATATGGATTTGAGGGAAATGCAGAAGGTGTGGACAGAAGTGTCCGTTATGACATTACTCTGCACGCATTTATGCTTTCTCAGTCAGGTATCCCGGTTATCTACAGTGGCGACGAGATCGGCCAGGTAAATGACTATTCTTACAAAAATGATCCGAACAAGGCTGCAGATTCCCGTTATCTCCACAGAGGAGAATTCAACTGGTCTCTTGCTCCAAACAGAAATATTGCAGATACTGTACAGGGAAAACTTTTCCATGCACTGGATCATCTGGAGCATATCAGAAGTGCTCATAGCGTTTTCAGCACAACTGCATCTCTTCGAACAATTGATACCTGGGATTCTTCTATTCTTGCTATTGTACGTGAGAATGATGAAGAGAAATTCATTGGTATCTATAACTTCGGCGATCAGGATAAGGTAGCATGGATCAATGAAGATGATGGTATTTATACAGACCTTATCACAGAGCACCAGATGGAAGCTAAAGGGGTTATGATCCCTGCATTCGGATGCTTCTGGCTGTGCAGAAAGAAATAATTCATAAGCTTCTGCAATAGCAGATAATACTCAGTATAACAAATACTTATTATAGCAGACGCAAATAAGGACAATCCGTACTTCTTCTACAGATTGTCCTTATTTTTATACGCTTATTTCTTACGTTTATTTCTGTACTCTCTCCAGAAACTTTGCAAGAAATCCCTTATCCTCATCTTCTTTATCCAGAGATTTCGCATAAATCCGACGAATCCATTCTGTGATGGTTTCAATCAGGATCGGTGAAAATGTCATCAGTACAAATACCAGAATGATCATTCCAAATTCCAGAGAACCTAATGTCAGTAAATTCTGCAGTACAACTGCACTTATAAAAAATGCAAACTGCATTCCGTAGATGATCACCTTTCTGTATGTGTTCAGCGGCGAATATACTGTACGCAGCGCAGACATATAGTTCCATCCTGTTACCAGAACACAGGCTGTGTTCAGCATGACATTAGAATGATATACATTCTGGCATACCAGCATGATCGTAAATACGCATCCTGTGATGGTAACCGCTGCCGGAAATGCATTCATAAATACATGTCTAAGGAAGGTGTGATCGATCTTATTGTAGTTATTCTCCTGTGTCAGCAGAAATGTAGGAATACCTACTGCACATGCACTGATCAGTGACATCTGAATCGGCTCGAACGGATATGCATCTCCGAAAAAGATCGTGATCAGTGCCAATAGAACAGAGAAAATTGTCTTGATCAGGAACATGGATGCTGCACTTCGAATATTATTTACCACGCGACGGCCCTGATTTACAATATGAGGCATTGCTCCAAAATTGGAATCCAGTAATACCACGTTTGCAATGTTCTTGGCTGCATCGCTTCCTGCTGCCATGGCAATACTGCAGTCTGCTTCTTTTAACGCAAGTACGTCATTTACACCGTCACCAGTCATGGCAACTGTATGTTTCTGAGATTGAAGTGCCTGTACCATCTGTTTCTTCTGCTGCGGGGTTACACGGCCGAATACACTGCACTCTGCAACTGCACGCTGCATTTCTTCCGGTGTTGTGATAGTTGTAGCATCAATATAATGATCTGCGTTCTTCAGTCCAGCCTTCTTTGCAATGGCAGAAACTGTCACCGGATCATCTCCGGAAATAACTTTCAGATCAACGCCCTGGCTGTCAAAGAATGCCAGAGTATCCGGTGCTTCCTCACGGATTACATCTGTAATAAGGAACAGACCGATTGGTTCCAATCCAGCCGGACGTTCTGTACCTTCTGTTTCCTGTTCACTGTGAGCAAGAACCAGAATACGGAATCCAGCCTCCGCATAAGTGCTGCAATGCGCCAACAACTCTTCATTTCCTTCCGGGAAGAGGAACTGTGCAGCTCCCATCAGATAAGTACCTTTTCCTTCAAATACTGCTCCGCTGTATTTTCGGTCCGAAGAGAATGGAATGGCGTGGATCAGTTTCAGATCAGACTTGGCAGGAAAACGGTCTCTCAGCGCATCAGCTGTCGCATTCTGATCATTCAGAACTGACATCAGATTTCCCATAATATGGTCGATTTCCTGCAGTTTCTGTTTCTCTGCTTCTGTTTTCTCTGTTGTTTTTGAAACTGTTTCCTGAATTCCTGCATCTGTGTCCGCATTCACAGTTTCTGTCTTTACAGATTCCTCCTCTGTTTCCAGGTTAACCAAACCGGCTTCTGTGGCTGCAGTGACAGCTATCTGCTCATGATTCTGTCCGCCCTCATACAGCTGCACATCTTCGACTTTCATAGTTCCTTCTGTGATAGTACCTGTCTTATCCAGACAGAGAGTGTCAACTCTGGCAAGAGTCTCGATACAGTAGAGTTCCTGTACCAGTGTCTTCTTGGTTGCCAGAACCATAGAGCCCAGAGTTAACGCCACACTTGTCAGGAGCACCAATCCCTCAGGGATCATTCCCAGAACTGCGGCAACCATATTTACTACGGAATCCTTTAATGTGTCTCCGACAATATAATACTGTTTATAGAACAGCATTGCCCCAAGCGGTACAATGATAATACTGATCACTTTCAGGATCGCATTCAGAGAATTACGGAGTTCTGAATTGTGACGCTTAAATTCTTTTGCCTCACTGGTGATCTGAGACGCATAGTTGTCTTTTCCGACATGGATCACCTGACAACAGGCTTCTCCTGATGTCACAAAGCTGCCGGAAAAAAGCTCATCTCCCTGACTCTTGGAAAGATTGTCCGATTCACCTGTCAGCAGGGACTCGTTTACTTCGACGGTTCCCTCCAGTACTTTCACATCTGCTGGAACCTGATCACCTGTTTTCAAAAAGATCAGATCATCAAGTACCAGCTTCTCTGTGGAAATACTCCATTTCTTTCCATCACGCAAGACTACTGTCTTGCTCTCAGTAAGAATTGCAAGTTTGTCGATGGTCTTCTTTGCTCTGATCTCCTGCACAATACCTATCACTGTATTGATCAGAATGATTCCCATAAACATGGAGTTCTTGTAAGATCTTACAAAAAGCACCATTACCAGAAGCACAAGGTTCAGAAAATTGAAGAATGTAAGTGTGTTCTCCAGAATAATCTGCTTGTATGTCCTGGTATTCGGGTTCTCGTTGGCATTAACCTTTCCTTCTGCAATCCTTTCCTGCACTTGTTCATTTGTAAGTCCTGTCATGTATTACCTCCTGCAGAAAATAGTTATTATTCGCCTTTTGCTTAACGACTTTCTTTATAGAATAACGTCAGACAAAACCTCGGCGAAAAATATCCGAATATAAAGTACAGGGCAGATGATGAGTATCACCCGCCCCTTCTTTATAAATAACGATTTCAAATTACAAACAGATTCAATTTTTGAAAAAATTTTTATTAATATTCTTCTTCCTCTGCTTCTTCGCCTTCGTGAATATCAGACTTCGGTTTCTTAAGTCCTTTGATCTCGATATGATGTTTCTGTGCATAATCCCACAGAGCTGCATGGATTGCTTCCTCTGCAAGCAGAGAGCAGTGTACTTTTACTGGCGGAAGTCCGTCGAGAGCTTCCATAACTGCTTTGTTTGTAACTTCCATAGCTTCTTCGATAGTTTTTCCCATTACCATCTCTGTTGCCATGCTGCTTGTTGCAACTGCTGCGCCACATCCGAATGTTTTGAATTTGCAGTCTTTGATGATATGTGTTTCATCATCGATATCAAGGAAAATTCTCATGATATCACCGCATTTTGCATTTCCTACTGTACCAACGCCGCTTGCGTTCTCTATTTCTCCAACATTACGTGGATGCTGAAAATGATCCATTACTTTCTCGCTGTAAGCCATTTGTGTTTCCTCCTGTTATCCTGACATTGCTGTCCTGTTTAATATTATTTCGTTACTGTTCACTGGCAACGTCCCGCGAAGTGTGTTACTGGACACGTAGTGAACAGTAACATTATTTCTGTTTTTTCATGAAGTCTTCATATAATGGAGACATGCTTCTTAAGTGTGCTACGATTTCTTTCAGTTTGTCTACTACGAAGTCTACATCTTCCATTGTTGTCTCTTCGCTGAGTGTCATACGCAGAGAACCATGTGCGATCTCATGAGGCAGGCCGATTGCCAGAAGTACATGAGACGGATCAAGAGAACCTGAGGTACAAGCAGATCCACTGGATGCACAGATTCCATAGTTGTCGAGCATCAGCAGAAGTGATTCACCTTCTACGAACTGGAAGCTGACATTTACATTGTTCGGAAGACGTTTTACACGGTCACCGTTTACTTTTACATAAGGGATCTCTGTCTCAATTCTCTGGATCAGATGATCTCTGATAACGATTTCTTTCTCTGTACGTTCTTTCATGGAAGCATTTGCACGTGCTGCTGCTGCGCCGTATCCAACGATTCCCGGTACGTTCTCTGTACCTGCACGACGTTTACGTTCCTGTGCACCGCCATGTACGAAGGAACGGATCTTAACACCTTTACGGATGTAGAGGAAGCCGATTCCTTTTGGTCCGTTAATCTTATGTCCGCTGGAGCTTAACATATCGATATTGCACTCATCTACATTGATCGGAACCTGACCAAAAGCCTGAACAGCATCTGTGTGGAAAAGAACGCCGTGCTCTTTTGCGATACGTCCGATTTCTTTGATCGGCTGGATGGATCCGATCTCATTGTTTGCAAACATTACGGAGATCAGGATTGTCTCTGGTGTGATCGCTTTCTCAAGCTCATCCAGTTTCACAATACCGTTCTCGTCTACATCTACATATGTGATCTTTGCACCGCGTTTCTCCAGATATTCGCATGTATGAAGAATTGCATGATGCTCGATCTTAGTTGTGATAATGTGATTTCCTTTTGCTTTATATGCTTCAAAAGTAGCTTTCAGAGCCCAGTTGTCAGACTCGGAACCGCCGGCTGTGAAGTAAATCTCTTCTTTCTTTGCGCCAAGGACTTCAGCGATCTGCTCTCTTCCCTTAGTCACTGCTTCTTTGCTCTTACCTGCAAAATCATAAATACTAGACGGGTTGCCATAAAATTCTGAAAAATATGGCAGCATTGCCTGGACAACCTCCGGTGCTGTTTTAGTTGTTGCTGCATTGTCCAGATAAATCATTTTTCCCATTTTCTTGTCCTCCTGTTTTATTTAAGTACGTCCGACACAGCTTCTTTCGTGTTCAGACCTGCTATTTTTTCTTCATGTACTCTTCTGCTCTCTTCGATCAGCTGACCAAGCATCAGGGTATCTACAGCATTGGTGATGCTGTCGTTAATTCTCTTCCAGACGAGTTTCGCCACACATACGTCACTGCCGTGGCAGGTTCCGTCATTCTCAATCCCAGGACAGGCTGCTGCTTCCAGACTGCCTTCCAGCACACGCAGGACTTCACCGACTGAGATCTCATCTGCCGGCTTGCCAAGCTGGTAACCGCCGTAAGCACCTCTGCTGCTCTTTACCAGACCTGCTTTCTTAAGCATGGCCATAAGCTGTTCGAGATAGCTTGTGGAAATATCCTGTCTCTCCGCAATGCTCTGTAAAGACACTGCTTCATTCTCACTGTGTAATCCCAGATCAATCAGTGCTTTCAAACCATAGCGTGCTCTTGTTGACAGTTTCATTTTCTCACCTCGTTTTTAATTCCCAGTGTTTCCCTCGGATTTTCATACTTACTCTACCAGAAACTGCTAGTTCTGTCAAGGATGTTTTAAACATATATTGTCATAAAAGCGTTGCTTATTATAACGCATTCATAAATCCAGGAGCTTATTATGTCGAGAAAGCTTTTTATCAAAGGAACACTCCTGCTGACTGTCACAGGCCTGCTCAGCAGACTGATCGGTTTCTTTTACAGGATATTCCTCTCCCATACGATTGGTGCACACGGACTGGGGATTTTTCAGCTGGTACTTCCTCTGCAGATGCTGGTAATGTCTGTATGCGCTTCAGGTATCCAGACTGCTATTTCCCGTCTGACTGCCTCTGAAACTGCAAGTGAACATTCTGGACGTGCGGGGGATTACTTTGCTGCTGGAACCGCTTTCTCTGTTGGTGTTTCCTGTCTGTTTGCATGGTTTCTCTATACTTATGCAGATTTCTGGGCTGTCCGGATCCTGAGAGAACCACAGACAGCTGTTCTGATACAGCTGTTGTCTTTCAGTATTCCTCTGAGTACTTTTCATGCATGTGTCAACAGCTACTACTTTGGAAAAAAGCAGGCCGGCTTTCCTGCCGGAACACAGCTTCTGGAACAGATTTTCCGTGTGGGCGGATGTTATCTGCTCTATCTTATCACCATTTCTCAGGGGCGTACCGTCACACCGTTGATCGCTGTGGGTGCTAATCTTATCGGAGAATCCGCTGCAGCTTTTCTTTCTCTGTTTACTGTAAGTATGCATTTTCGTAAAACACATTATACTTTCTTACATATAAAAAAAGCAGGACAGATCTTAAAAAATCTCTTCAGGATCTCTGTACCTCTTACTCTGAACAAGATTCTGCTGACCATTCTCAGCAGTGCAGAAGTGATCATGATCCCTTCCAGACTGCGGATGTCCGGGCTCAGTTCCAGAAATGCCTTAAGTATTTACGGTGTTTTCACCGGAATGGCCCTGCCTCTGATCCTGTTTCCGGCAACCATCACGAACTCAGCTGCAGTAATGCTTCTGCCATCTATCACAGAACTTCAGACTCTCGGATATCAGAAGCGGATCCAGTATGTGATCGGGCAGATTTTCCGATATTGTCTTCTGCTTGGCGGTTTCTGCATGATCTTTTTCCTGTTTCTAGGGGATTTTCTTGGAGTTTTTCTGTTTCACAGCGAGACTGCAGGTGTTTATATCCGGACAATGTCTTATATCTGTCCTTTTCTGTATCTGAATACAACACTGACCAGTGTCCTGAACGGACTCGGCAGATCCGGCATCTGCCTGATGCACAGCATCATCAGTATCTGCATCCGTGTAAGTTTTGTATTATTTGCAATCCCCCAGTTCGGTATACGTGGATATCTGTACGGAATCCTCTGCAGCGAGCTGATCCTCACAGTTCTTCATATCCGTGCATTGTCCGAAAAATATTTTCCCTATCGACATTCAGATAGGAATGGTTTATAATTAATGCCGAAAAAGCAACACAAAAGTTGCCAAAAAGACACAAAGGAGATACAACCATGGGATTCGATTTTATCAAAAAGTTACCAACCCCTGAAGAAATCCGCAATCAGTATCCCATTGATGCTGAAATTCAGGCCATTAAAGATGCAAGAGATAAGGAACTGCGTGATGTGTTTACCGGAAAATCCGATAAATTCCTTGCAATCATCGGTCCTTGTTCAGCAGATAACGAAGATGCTGTTCTGGATTACCTTACCAGATTACGCAATGTTCAGGAGAAAATAGCTGACAAGGTTCTGATCGTTCCACGTGTTTATACAAATAAACCAAGAACAACAGGAGAGGGCTATAAAGGTATGGTTCATCAGCCGGATCCCGAGAAACAGCCAGACCTCCTTGCAGGACTTGTTGCGATCCGTAAGATGCATATCCATGCGATCCAGACAAGCGGTATGACATGCGCAGATGAAATGCTTTATCCGGAGAACTACCGTTATCTTTCTGACCTGCTTTCTTATGTAGCAGTTGGTGCACGTTCTGTTGAGGATCAGCAGCATCGTCTTACTGTCAGCGGTATGGAAGTTCCTGCAGGTATGAAGAACCCGACCAGTGGTGACATTGCAGTTATGCTTAACTCAGTTGTTGCAGCTCAGGGCGGTCATCGTTTCATCTACAGAAGCTGGGAAGTAGAAACATCAGGAAATGAGCTTGCTCACACAATTCTTCGTGGTGCAGTTAACAAACACGGAGAAGCGATCCCGAACTATCATTACGAAGATCTTCGTCTTCTGTGGGAGAAATATCAGAAGAAGAATCTGAAGAACCCGGCTGTTATTGTTGATACTAACCACTCCAATTCCAATAAACAGTATGACCAGCAGGTTCGTATTGCAAAAGAAGTTCTTCACAGCCGTCAGGTTGATCCGGAACTTCATACTCTGGTTAAAGGTCTTATGATTGAAAGTTATATTGAACCTGGAAATCAGAAAATCGGCGGCGATCATATTTATGGTAAATCCATCACTGACCCATGTCTTGGATGGGAAGAATCTGAACGCCTTCTGTATACAATCGCTGAAATGTGCTAATTATATAACGCAAAAAACTTCCATAGCGTCAGGCTGTGGAAGTTTTTTTGTTTTAATGACGCGGATGTGTTTTCATATACACATCTCTCATCTTATTCATGTTCATGCCAAGATAAATCTGTGTAGTAGAAATATCTGAATGCCCAAGCATCTCCTGAACGCTTCTGATGTCTGCGCCGTTCTGCAGCATATGCACGGCAAAAGAATGCCGCAGCGTATGAGGCGCAATATCTCTCTTAATCCCGGCATCATCTGCATAGCCTTTCAGTACTTTCCAGAAGCCCTGACGACTCATGGCTTTTCCGGAACAGTTTGTAAACAATGCGGTCTCTTTATCATCTTTTACAAAAACAGTTCTGCCTGTCTCCAGATAGCGTTCCATGGCTTTCTTACAGGGAACTCCGATCGGAATGATACGCTCTTTACCGTTCTCATGGCACACAACATAACCAAACTGCAGATTCACGTCAAATATCTGTAAATGCAGCATCTCACTTACGCGCATTCCTGTAGCATAGAGCAGCTCCAGCATTGCTGCATCTCTTATCCCTTTCGGAGTATTCAGATTTGGCTGCTGAAGTAATTTGTCCACTTCTTCTATTGTAAGGATCTCCGGTGCCTTTTTCTCTACTTTCGGCGGTTTCAGATTCTCCGCAGGGTCCTTCGCAATGACTCCCTCTTTCCATAAATACTGGAAAAAGGCTCTCATGGATGCAACACTTCTGGAGATAGAGGATGACGCAAATTTCTCACGTTCCATATAGCTTATATATCCCTCAAGTTCAAGTTCCTTTACATCATTGCAGTTTCTGATTCCCCTCTCTTCCAGAAATTCTGCCATTTTCTTGAGATCCCTCTGATAAGATACCTCTGTATTAGCCGATGTCTTCTTTATATTATGAAGATATGTAATAAACTCTCTTATTTCTATATCCATACTTCCCTGTTTCGCGCTCCCTTTTCTAATCCCTGTGTTATCAGGAGCAGTTCCTTACCGCATTTACTGCTCCTGACAGTTTCTCATTCTAAAATGTATATGTATTATACTGTTTATTTTACATAAAATCAAACCCTTTTTTCATGGAAAAAGCTGATATTTCAAGCTTTTTCGGCATCAGATACCATATGTCGGATATTTTATGACAACCACAACTAAATATGGTAAAAATACTCTCTAAAAAATTTTTATATAATTCAAAATTCTACTGATGATCCATGGGTTTATAAAGCATTCTACAAGGATTCCCAGCAGGTAACCAATGGCAGCAATGCACATTCGGCCGGCATAAGCACCTGCTTTCTGAGAGAATATTCCTCTGTTTCTCCAGATTTCTACAGACATTTCCCACTCCTGTTCCATGGAATAGAGCCAGACCGGAATATAAAAAAGATACTGCGGGAGCAACAGTCCCATTCCGATCACTCCGCCTGCAAATCCGAATTCCAGGATAGACGCCGACATGATCATACCTGTGTACAATCCTGACAGCAGAAGTGTGAGAACTGCAAGTGGTGCTCCAAAAACAGAAAATCCACAAATCAGATTCAGCAGATAATAACAGCCTCTGTATTTCAGGATTTCCAAAAGATATTCTTTTCCGGAAATGTCTTTACCTGCAAATGTACTTAAGAAATATATGGATGCCCAGGTTTTCTGCTGCCATTTCATTTTCCAGATCAGATTTGGTATCAGATTTCCTGCAAGAAATCCCAGGAGAAACAGGATCAGCGCCGGAAATTTTCTTTTTTGTTTCGCAATCATACTCATAGCATCACCCTGTACCAGTTTACTTGTACTTCATGGAAAGTATGCCTGTTTGACCGCTAAATTTTATATAGTCAAGATTCTCCACCTTTATCAGATTATTTCTTGATATAACAAAAAAGCTACATAAACTGTATATATAATATACAATCTATGTAGCTTATATCTTCAAAGAACTAATTATTTTGCGTAGTCAACCGCTCTGCTTTCGCGGATCACATTGACTTTGATCTGACCAGGATATTCAAGTTCTGCTTCGATCTGTTTCGCAATATCACGTGCCAGGAGAACCATATCAGCATCATTGATATGCTCCGGTAGTACCATTACACGGATCTCTCTACCTGCCTGAATAGCAAAAGATTTATCAACGCCCTTAAACTGGTTCGTAATATCCTCCAGCTGTTTCAGACGATTTGTATAAGTTTCCAGTGTCTCTCGTCTTGCACCAGGTCTTGCTGCTGAAATCGCATCTGCAGCCTGTACAATACAAGCGATCAGAGATTCCGGTTCGCAGTCACCATGATGGGATGCAACTGTGTTGATAACGATCTGGGATTCTTTATACTTCTTACAGAGATCTACACCAATCTGAATATGGGAACCTTCAACCTCATGGTCAATGGATTTACCAATATCATGAAGAAGACCGGCTCTCTTAGCCATACGGACATCTACGCCAACTTCACCTGCCAGCATTCCGGACAACTGAGCTACCTCGATAGAATGTCTCAAAGCATTCTGTCCATAACTTGAACGGAATTTCATGCGGCCAAGAAGTTTCAGTAATTCCGGATGGATGCCATGAACGCCAACGTCCATTGCAGCATTCTCACCATCTTCACGGATCTGTGCTTCTACTTCTTTCTGCGCTTTCTCAACCATCTCTTCGATTCTGGCCGGATGGATACGTCCATCAACGATCAGTTTCTCAAGAGCTACACGTGCGATCTCACGACGGATCGGATCAAAGGCAGATAATACAACTGCTTCCGGGGTATCATCGATAATAAGATCTACACCTGTAAGTGTCTCCAGGGTACGGATGTTACGTCCCTCACGACCAATGATTCTTCCTTTCATCTCATCGCTTGGAAGCTGAACAACAGAAATTGTAGTCTCAGCTACATGGTCAACTGCACATTTCTGGATGGCATTAACTACGTATTCTTTGGCTTTCTTTCCTGCTTCTTCCTTTGCTCTGCTCTCCAGCTCTCTGTAGAGTCTGGCAACATCCACTTTCACATCGTCTTCAACGGATCTGAGTAATTCTTCTTTTGCCTGTTCGGAGGTAAGACCTGAAACTCGTTCCAGTTCCTGTACTCCCTTCTGCTCAAGTTCTTCTACTCGTTTTTCTTTCTTCTGCACCTCAGCTGCTCTCGCTGTGCATTCCGCTTCACGCTTCTCTACTGCATCTGCTTTCTTGTCTACCGCGGATTCTTTGGCTAATACACGGTTTTCATACTTCTGCAGTTCGTTTCTGCGTTCCTTGGTTTCTTTCTCCAGTTCATTCTTAGTACGGAGAGATTCTTCCTTCACTTCCAATAAAGCTTCTCTTTTTTTAGTCTCGGCTGTTTTCAGAGCTTCATCTATGATGCTTCTTGCTTTGTCTTCTGCTGTTCCAACGACTTCAGCATCCTTCTGAATCTTGTTGTTTACAGCGACCTTGCAAGTAACAGGAACCGCAATAAGTAGCGCGACTACCACAGCGACAATTGCAACAATAATTGTTGTTGTCACAGGAGCACCTCCTTATTTTGTTTTCATTGTACAAATACAACAATACAAGTTTATCTTTTTTTCATACTTATGTCAAGTTTTTCAAGGGAAATGTTTGAATATTTTTCCGTTTTTGAAAAGTTTCCCGCCTGACCTCACAAAAGCAGAATTCCGTAGAATATTACCAGCATTTACCACTGGTCAGCCGCCCGGATATTCATACTCTCAAGCACGCTTTTTATATCCGGATAACTAAATCCACGTCTGATCAGATACCCCTGAAGTCTGCGCATTTCTTTCTCATCGAGTTCCGTATCAGGAGCATATCTCTTTTCTACTGTCCGATACAGGATTTCCCGTTCATCTGGCATATTTAAGGCAGCCTCTTCTTCCCACGCCGCTGACACAGTTTCTTTATCTATTCCTTTGCCGATCAGTTCCTGTATGATCTTCTGGCGGCTTTTTGTGTTCATCCTGTATGCGATATAAGTTCTGGCATAACGCTCATCGTCTATATAACCGTAAGATTCCACATATGCCAGAGCATAATCTACCGCCAGAGGACTGAAACCGGCCTGGCGCAGTTTGTCTCTCAGACCTCTTTTCGTACGATCCATATGTTCTAAGAGACGCATAGCTTTATGCCGTGCGTCTCTGTATTCTTCCGGTTCCTGCGCAATTCCCTGATGTCTTCTCACCGGTTTCTCTGTCAATTGTCTTTTTTGTTTCTCAGCTGATCTGAGAAACTCTTCTAATGATGCTCTGTTATCTGATCTGACTGGTTCCTGTCCCGTCAGACTCCCGAATGAATCTGATTTCATCATTTATTCCTCAGTATCATCCTGATTTGTAACGGACACTGCAGCAGTCTCTTCTTCCTGGGCTGCATCATCAGGAAGTAAGTGATACTGAATTCTTACTTTCTTCTCGATCTCATCACAGATATCTGTATGCTCTTTCAGAAACAGTTTCGCATTCTCACGACCCTGTCCAATCTTGTCTCCATTATATGCATACCATGCGCCACTCTTATTTACGATGCCGCAGTCTGCTGCCAGATCCAGGATATCGCCTTCTTTGGAGATACCTGTTCCAAACATAATATCGAACTCTGCCTGTTTGAATGGCGGAGCTACTTTATTCTTCACGACTTTAATTCTGGTATGGTTACCAACCATCTCACCGCCCTGCTTCAGTGTCTCTACTCTTCGGACATCGAGGCGGATAGAGGAATAGAATTTCAGTGCACGTCCACCTGTTGTTGTCTCTGGATTACCAAACATGACACCTACTTTCTCACGGAGCTGATTGATAAAGATAACGACACAGTTAGATTTGCTGATAACTGCAGTCAGCTTACGAAGAGCCTGTGACATCAGTCGTGCCTGAAGGCCTACATGGCTGTCACCCATATCTCCGTCAATCTCTGCCTTCGGTACAAGGGCAGCTACAGAGTCCACGATCACGATGTCCACTGCACCGGAACGAACCATAGTCTCTGTGATCTCCAGAGCCTGCTCCCCGTTATCCGGCTGTGATATGTATAAATTATCGATGTCTACACCGATATTCTTGGCATAGACAGGATCCAACGCATGCTCTGCATCGATGAAACCTGCAATTCCACCGCGTTTCTGTACTTCCGCTACCATGTGAAGTGCTACGGTTGTCTTACCACTGGATTCCGGTCCGTAGATCTCGATGATACGTCCCTTAGGTACACCGCCTACGCCAAGTGCGATATCAAGACTTAATGATCCTGTTGGAACAGTCTCTACCTGCATGTTTGCTCCGGATTCTCCGAGTTTCATTACAGAACCCTTGCCGTACTGTTTCTCAATATGTCCAAGCGCTGCTTCCAGTGCTTTCTGTTTCTCTTCATTTATCATTTATATAATCTCCTTAAGCATATTCAGAACTTATGTTCGTTTTCTATTCATTATAGTATTATACTTCGCGACGGATGTCAAGCTTTTTTGTCTGCTCCACCCATTTATTTTGTCTGTCAAAAAACGACAGTTTAAGACAGAAAGAACAGGAAACGCACTCTCTTCTGCATTCCCTGCTCTTTCGTATTCTCAACTATAAACTTTTACATATAAACAGATATCTTTTATTCTGGTTTGTCTCCGATGAGCCAGTTGTACATTTCTTCATACTGGCGTGCAGAATTGTTCCATGAGAAGTCCGCTGCCATCGCGCGGTCAACCATTTTGTTCCACTCACGTTTCTTGTCATAGAAGATTCTCTCTGCATTACGTACAGTAGCAAGCATCTCATGAGCATTATAATTTCTGAATGAGAAACCTGTTCCTGTGCCTTCGTATTCATTGTACGGCTCAACAGTGTCCTTAAGTCCGCCTGTCTCTCGGACGATCGGAAGTGTTCCGTAACGGAGACTCATCAGCTGGCTTAAGCCGCATGGCTCGAATAAGGACGGCATCAGGAATGCATCGGATGCTGCATAAATGCGATGGGACATTGTCTCATCATAGTAGATCTGTGCAGATACTTTTCCATGATATTTCCAGTCAAAGTGACGGAACATGTTCTCATAGCGCTCATCACCGGTTCCGAGGGCTACGATCTGAACTGCGTCCTGACAGAGTTCATCCATTACATATGCGATCAGGTCAAAACCTTTCTGATCGGTCAGACGGGAAACAATACCGATCATCATTGCCTTTGGATTCTCTTCCAGACCAAGGTCTTTCTGAAGCTGCAGTTTGTTCTTAACTTTCTCTTTTCTGAATGTAGTTGCGTTGTAGTTCTTTGTGATATACGGGTCTGTTTCCGGATTGAATGTGTTATAATCAATACCGTTTACGATGCCACGCAGACTGTTCGCACGTGCACACATCAGACCATCAAGTTTCTCGCCGTAGAACGGTGTCTTAATCTCCTCAGCATAGGTATTACTTACAGTTGTAACTGCATCTGCGAATACGATACCGCCTTTAAGGAAGTTGGCATCCTTGTATGCTTCCAGCTTATCTGCTGTGAAATAATAATCGGAAAGTCCTGTAATATTCTGAACAGTTTTTACATCCCATACACCCTGGAATTTCAGGTTATGTATTGTCATGATCGTCTTAATGTTCCAGAAGAACTCATTCTGCTGGAAGCTGTCATGCAGATATACCGGTACGAGACCTGTCTGCCAGTCATGACAGTGGATGATATCCGGTCTGAAGCCGATAACCGGAAGTACAGATAATACTGCCTTGGAGAAGAATGCAAATTTCTCCAGATCCCATGGTGCACTGTCGTATGGTTTCGGTCCACTGAAATAGTATTCATTATCGATAAAATAGAACTGAATTCCCTCATATTCCATATGCATGATTCCTACATAGCAGTTCTTGTATCCAAGATCCATGTAGAAATGTGTGATATATTCCATTTTATCTTTCCATTCCTGTTTCATACATGCATATTTCGGTAAGATCACACGAATGTCAAAATATCTCTTGTCAAAATATTTCGGTAAAGAGCCTGCTACATCTGCAAGACCTCCTGTTTTTATAAATGGAACAGCTTCAGATGTTGCAAATAAAATATTTTTCGTGCGAAAAACCCTCCTTGGTAGCCTTTGTTATATACAATTATACTCCAAAATATGACTATTGGAAAGAGCGATTTTTATATTCCAGTCTGATTTTATCTGCGATCAGGGCAATAAATTCTGAATTCGTCGGTTTTCCCTTTCCAGTGCTGACCGTATAGCCAAAAAGTTCATCGATCGTGTCCATTTTTCCCCTGCTCCAGGCGACTTCGATCGCATGCCGGATCGCGCGTTCTACTCTGCTTGCCGTCGTCTGGTGTCTCTTTGCGATCGTCGGATAGAGGATTTTTGTGATGGAATTTAGCATCTCCATGTCATTAACGGAAAGAATGATCGCATCCCTCAGATACTGATAGCCTTTGATGTGAGCAGGCACCCCGATCTCATGAATGATATTTGTCACATCTGTCTCCAGATTTCTTACAGGAACCTGCTGTGCCTGTACACTCTCCTGCTGGCGGCTGATTTCTCTCATCCGCCTTACTCCTGCTCTGCGCGTATGTTTGATCCGATTGAGCAGCATGTTGTTGTCAAAAGGTTTCAATACATAATAATCTGCACCCAGACTGAACGCATCCTCTGTGATCTGTTCCTGCCCTACAGCAGAAACCACGATAAATGCCGGCGTTTTTTTGAGGCTTTTGTCATGGGCAAATTTCTCCATTACTGCCAGTCCGTCCATTTTCGGCATAATGATATCCAGAACAACAACATCTGGTTCCTTTTCACGAATAATATTACAGATTTCTTCTCCGTTATGTGCTTTTCCAACCAGTTCAAGGTCTTTATCTTCCTCTATGATCTGACCAAGTACTTCCACCATTCTCTCATTATCATCCGCAACTGCCACATTTAATTTTTCCATGAGGCCATCTCCTCCCTGATTCTTCTACAAATATGTTTTCTTTTTTCGGCACATTACATATTATAGAGGAATGATACGGGAGAAATCAAGCCGGAACAGGGGATTTAGTCCTATTTTCTGTCGACCGTTTTTGACCTTGTTTTCTGTTCATTTTCATTTTTCTACAAAATTGGATATTCTTGGACAGCAATCGAATTTCATGTCACTGATGATCTGGCTCCCAAGTTCCCTCTGGATCCTGCCCTGTGCATTTACAAGACATTCCAGCAAAACAGGATTAAATATACCACTTTCTCCTTCAAGGATCTTTTTGATAGCCTCTCTGTGAGGGATTGCTTCTTTGTATGCCCTCTTGCTGACAAGGATGTCGTACGCATCTGCCAGAGATACCACCTGGGCTGCAATTGGGATTTCTTCACCTTTCAGACCATCCGGATATCCATTTCTATCGTATCTCTCATGATGCCATCTGCAGATCTCATAGGCTGTCTTTACCAGTTCTTCATTCTGATACAGTTCCAGATTCTTCAGCAGTGCAGCACCGATCAGGGTATGCGCTCTTATGATCTGCTGTTCCTCAGCAGTCAGACTTTCGGGTTTGTTCAGGATTGTCCCACTGATCCCGATCTTGCCGATATCATGAAGAGCGGATGCAGTAATGATCACTGACCGTCTTGACCAGGAAAGATCGTACCTGTCCGTTTTTCTTGCCAGTTCATCAAGCAGAATGTCTGTGATCCGATTGATCCTTAAAATATGCTGTCCGATTTCACCGTTTCTGTAGCCCATGATCTGGCTGAGGATACCGATCATAATCTGGCTGTTCTTCTATTTCTCATAAACCTGATCTGTCACAAGCTGGATCAGTCTTCGCTGTTTTGCATATAATTTGATGGTATTGTATACTCTTCTGTATACTACCTGTGTATCAAATGGTCTGTTGATATAATCGGACACACCCATCTCATATGCCCGGCAGATGAGATTTTCTGAGTCTTCACTGGATATCATGATCACCGGAATATCATCGATCCAGTTTCTGTTTACCATTTCCCCAAGCACTTCAAAGCCATCCATTACAGGCATGATAATGTCAAGCAGTACAAGGGAAATATCTCTTTCATACTGTTCCAGAACCTCCAGTCCTTCTTTTCCGTTCTCTGCCTCCAGAATATCGAATTCGCCTCCCAGTACTTCTGCCAGGATCGCGCGGTTAAATTCTGAATCATCAATGATCAGTATCTTCTGTCTGAATCTGCTGCTTTCATGTTCTTCCAGATTTCCGTCAGAAACTACATCAGGAGTAACAACCATATTCTTCCTTAATTTTGCCTGATACATATACTGATCTGCTCTGATAATCGCATCTTCCACTGTATCTCCGGATGAAAGAGTTCCGCCAATGCTGACTGTCAGATGAATCTGGGAATATCCCGGTACTTTTGCTTCGCTGATATTTTTACGGATTTGCTTCAGTTTTTCTGCAAAGACTTCTGCTGAAATATCGGGCATTACAAGAAGGAATTCATCTCCTCCGTAACGGATGATAATATCTGATTTACGGATTCCCTCTCTGATCACTTTTGCAGCTGTTTTCAGAACTACATCTCCGACTCTGTGTCCAAATGTATCATTATAAATCTTAAAATCATCCAGATCGATCATTGCAACTCCGGCTGATGCCTTCATCTTTCTGATCTGATCCTCAAAGTATCTTCTGTTGGAAATTCCTGTCAATGCATCAATATACAGTTCATCGTCATAACCACTGAGTTTTCGAAGAAGCCTGTCACGTCCCTCTGAGTCAAGCATCACGTCATCGTCCAGACAATTTATCATTTCCATGACATATGCTTTTCCATCAATCTCTACATACTTTGCAACTACCTGATATAAAACAGAATCAATAAATTCCATTTTTACTTTCTTGCTTTTTGCTTCTAATGCTTTGAATGATACACAATTCTCGCAGGGATGACTCTTTCTCCAGAAAGCAAAGCACGGATCAACGCCCTCCGGATGTTTCTTATTTTCATTAATCTTCTGTACAGTTTCTGCTTCAAGCAGACGGACAACATCAAAAACCTGTCTCATCTGTCGCATGCTCTCATGCGCTTCGTCCATTGTCATTACTGTATTCATAAAATGCCGCCTTTTCGTTTCAAATAACCTTTTAACAAAAACAAAAATGCCCACTTTTCTGCTTTCATTATTATAAATTGTTCTGATACTGAATTTTTCTGCTACACTGCAGCTTTTTATGAACGTGAAAAAAGTATTGTTATAACAATAACAATACTTTTGATCAACACCCTGCAGCTGGCTGCCATTTTACAGGCCCTGTAGCTTTGCGTCGCAACCTTTCGATTGTTTTGCCATATTATTTTTGTTATTCAGAAGTTATCATGTCCTTTTACAGACATGATAACTTAAAATCTATCCTGATTTCATCCACATATATGCCATTATAGTAGCACGCAGTCACTCAAATGTCAAAACTTTTTAAGTTATTTTAAGCTGTTTCATAAATCTCTTTGCGGATTTTATCTTTGATTTTCACAAGATTGTCCAAAAGCAACGGATTAAACGTTCCACATTCTCCGTTCAGGATCATCTCCAAGTACATCCCTGAGCAGATGTCTGTTCATCTCGGAATCATCGATAACAAGGATCTCTGTAAGATTTTAAAACAACGCAAAAACAGGGGTTTTATTACTGCAAACCACAGCCTGCGGAGTTTTTTCTGCTCTCTGTTCATGATAAATAAGAATGCAGTACTATATAATACCCCTACGTCACTTTTCTGGTGTTTTCAAGCATATTTTCTATAAATATTCCATAACCGCTGGTGGAGTCCTGCACGAATACGTGGGTTACTGCGCCAATTATTTTACCATTCTGGCACAAAGGTGAACCCGACATTCCTTGTACCACGCCTCCCGTTACATTTAACAATTCTTCATCCGTCACCTGTATCACAAAGCTTTTATTTGTGTCTTCATGATTTAGATCAATTCTTTTGATTTCTGCATCATATTCTTTTACCTGTCCATCTACACTGCAGAGAATTGTAGCAGGTCCGGTTCTTACTTCCTGCTTATGTGCGATCGGCATCTTTTTTAAAGTGATTCCATCGTCTGCGGTTTTAGTAAACTGACCATATATTCCGTTTTTAGTATTCGTTTCTATAGTTCCAAGGATATTGCGATCATCGTAACGGATGAAACCTGCAAGTTCACCGGGGTTGCCTTTGCTTCCTTTATTGATTGCAAGAATCTGGGCTTTGTAGAGAGCACCGTTTCGGATATTCAGAAGCTGTGTAGTGTCAATATCGCTGATACCATGGCCAAGAGCTCCATAATTACCATTCTGGTCTACGTAAGTAAGAGTTCCGATTCCCTGGGTGTCGTCCCTTACCCAGATTCCCAGTTTATAATCTCCTTTCGTATCTTTCACAGGAGTTACGGACACAGGGATGCTTTCGCCCTCACGGCTTACTTCTAATGTAACTGCTGTTCCGTCCAGTTCTGCGATATCACTGATCAGTTCTTTCTTCGTAGAGATTTTCTGTCCATTAAATGAAACAATGTAATCTCCCTGCCTGATGATATTCTTTGCGGGTTCCTTTGTTTCGCCGTTCTGGTCCTGAATTTCTCCAGTGTCGATGACAAGAACTCCCTCTGTTTCCATGTAGATTCCAATAGTGCTTCCGCTGACATAGACTTCCTGGTCATCTACGGGTGTTACTTTTATATCTTTGAATGGAATATAGCCAAGCAGTTTACAGGGCAGAATATAACCTCCGTCCTGCGAAACTGTGACTGCTTCTTCGAATGTAACCAAAGGTGTGGAAAGTACCTCTGTTACATCTTCCGCATTTTCTCCACTGTCTCTGGATATCTGGATTTCATCCGGAATTTTTCTGTCCAGATACTGGTACCCTAACAGAAGCATCACCAGCAGATCCAGTGCAAGACAGCATATTACAAAAAATCTATATTTTTTTCTTCTGTTCATTCACGCACATCCTTTCGGTAAAAAAATAAGAGAGAACAATCTGCAATAAGATTATCCTCTCTTAGTATGTGGTCTATTTTTTATTTGAGTCTTGTATTTTTTTGTTTCTGTGCCAATTCTTTCATCTCTTTTGCGTTCTCGAGAACAGCAGGTGTGATTTCTGCACCACCCAGCAGTCTTGCCAGCTCACGGATGGAATCATTTTCCTCAAGTACATGAATCTGGGTGATGGTTTCGGTTCCCTGCAGGTGCTTTTCAATTTCGAAATGACTGTCTGCCATAGCTGCGATCTGAGGGAGATGAGTAATGCAAAGCACCTGATGATGCTGGCCGATCACTGCCATTTTCTCGGATACTTTCTGTGCAGTTCTTCCACTGATACCAGTGTCGATCTCATCGAAGATCAATGTCTCGATCTGGTCTCTGTCTGCAAGGATTGCTTTCAGTGCAAGCATAATACGTGAAAGCTCACCGCCGGATACAATCTGGCCTAACGGTTTCAGGCTCTCACCCGGGTTTGTTGAAATGAGATACTGGATATCATCATTTCCGTTGTCTGTATAATTTTTCTTTTTCTGGAAATCAATGGCAAAGTTTACATCTAGGAAGTTTAGATCTTTCAGTCCCTGAATGATCTTTTGTTCCAGCTGTTTACTGTATTCTTTGCGGATCTGTGATAAATCATCCGATCTTTCTCTGAGAATTTCTTCCAGTTCTTTGAGATGATCTTTTAATTCCTGTAAATTCTCCTCATATTTACGTAATTTTTCCAGTTTTTCTTCCTGAAGTTTACGGTAGGAGAAAATGTCCTCAATGGTACGTCCATACTTCGCTTTCAGTCCATTGATCAGATCCAGACGTCGCTCTGTCTCATAGAACTCGCTCTCATCAAAAGTCATATCATCCAGATAAGCTGACAATTCTCTGTTAAAATCATTCAGCAGACCGTCCACAGAAGTAAGTGTCTCTGACAGAGGCTCCAGTTCCGGATCATACTGGGTTACGTGGGAGAACTCTTTTATTGCTTCTCCCACGGTTTCTCCAGCTCCTTCTTTACTGTCATAGCCTGTGAGATTATGTACTAACTGCAGGGAATCTACGATGAGTTTGGCATTGCTCATTTTTCTGTACTGAGCTTCCAGTTCCTCGTCTTCTCCAGGCTGCAGATTTGCTTTCTCAATTTCTTTGATCTCAAATTCCAGAAACGCAAGTTCGCGGTTTCGTTGTTCCTCGTCCATGTTCATGGAATTGAGCTCTGTTTTGCATTTGCTGTATTCTTTGTATGCCAGAGATACATTCTCCTTTGCAGGAAGAATGTTCTCCTTGCCATATGCATCCAGAATTGCAAGCTGCTTGTCCTGATACAGAAGAGACTGGTGTTCATGCTGTCCATGGATATCCAGCAGGCAGGCTGCGGCGGCCTTCATCTGGCCGACTGTGCTTGTCTCACCGTTGATCTTATTGATGCTTTTTCCGTCCATGATCTTTCTGGAAAGAAGCACCTGTCCATCTTCTGGATAAATATCCAGTTCTTTCAGGGCTTCCATAGCTTTCTCGTTCTCTATCTGAAAAAGCAGTTCTACCAGTGCGTAGGGTGCGTTTTCTCTTATCATATTCTTAGAAGTCTTAGCTCCCAGGATCAGCTGCATGGATCCTAACAGGATGGATTTACCAGCACCGGTCTCACCGGTCAGGATATTCAGTCCAGGGCCAAATTCTACTTCTATTTCTTCTATCAGTGCAAGATTCTTTACGTGCAGATGAGCTAACATTTATTGCCTCCATTAATATGTCATAAGTTAAGCGGATAAAAACATCCACTTGGCTACTTGCTCATAATCGAATAACTACTACGCAGTTTATTCGGTTAAATAGTTGCTCCGCAACTTATTTGTCAAAAATACTGCTCGGTTCATGAACAATACGCTTGTTATTGTCCACGAATTGAGCAGTAATATTTACTGTTACTGGTTTAATCTTACAAAACTTCTCAATTTCTCAGCTGCTCCCAGTGCCATGTCTGCGTTCTTTGCAGCGCACATGATGGTGTCGTCACCTGCAATGCATCCCAGTATCTCCGGCCATTTCAGAGCGTCCAGCGCTGCTGCCACACCCATTGCCATTCCGGAAACGGTCTTGATCACAATGATATTCTGTCCCACATCAATAGAAAGCAGGGTATCTTCCAGTACTCTGGTATATTTCGCTCCAAGACTGCCTGATTCATTGTTTATGATGGCATAGCGGGACTTTCCGTCCTTTCCTGCCACTTTTGTCAGCTTAAGGGCACGGATATCTCTGGAAACAGTTGCCTGTGTCACTTTAAATCCTGCCTCATTGAGTCTGGATGCCAGTTCTTCCTGTGTATCAATATCATACTGATGGATCAGTTCAATAATCTTTTCATGTCTCGCAACTTTCACTCTATTCCCTCCTGCTGATCAGCTGTCTCTCATCTTCCGGCGCAACACTTCCACGAAGCTTAAATGGTTCAGCTTCAGGATCTTTGTCTTTACATCTGCCATCCGGATCTGTATGCAGTCACCGGTAACCATGGGAATAAATGTATCTCCGTCAAAAGATGCGATTCCTTTTTCGCAGTCACAGTGTCTTCCTTTTCCTATCTCTACAGTGATTACATCCTGTGCCGGAAAAATAATGCTTCTTGTATTCAGTGTATGAGGTGCGATCGGAGTCATGATCGTCATTGCCGCATTAGGCGATACGATCGGTCCGCCTGCGGAAAGGCTGTATCCGGTAGAACCGGTAGGTGTGGAGATAATGATTCCATCTGCGTTATAAGAATTCAGATAAACATCATTTACATAGTTCTTAAAACGCACAACGCGTAGATGTCCATCCCTGCCGATCACGATATCATTCAGTGCGATATCCTTTCCGATCAGCTCTTTACCACGGTATACTCTGCCCTCAAGCATCATACGTTCTTCTACTTCATAGTCATCTGCCATCAGCTGATCCAATGCACTGTACAGAGATGA
The DNA here is from genome assembly GCF_052063845.1 of Blautia sp. HCP3S3_D9. Taxonomy (NCBI): domain Bacteria; kingdom Bacillati; phylum Bacillota; class Clostridia; order Lachnospirales; family Lachnospiraceae; genus Blautia; species Blautia sp. HCP3S3_D9. The sequence goes on along the minus strand of NZ_JBQHWS010000039.1, from coordinate 264 downwards.
CAGATCTACCTCCGCAAGGAAGCCCAGATTTCCAAGATTGATGCCGAGGAGCGGGATTTCTTTATGGACCACATCTCTGGCCGCCTGCAGAAGCGTACCGTCACCGCCCAGCACAATGATACACTGTGTATTATCCGGAATCTTATCGGGATCCGTATAATGATAAGTACCTTCGTGCTTTCTTTCTGCCTGCTGCACTTCGCAGTTTCTGTTATGTTCTTTCAGATAATCTGTAATTTTTCCTGCTGTCTCTTATACACATCT
>NZ_JBQHWS010000038.1:0-31690 GCF_052063845.1 Blautia sp. HCP3S3_D9 | reverse complement strand
GAAGCTCTTTTTTCATTCACTTAATAGGTGAAAAGCAATATTCAGTTAAAATACTGTAACTATGTGGCTTTCGGCCACTTTCACGGCATTGCCGTGAATAATCTAGGTTTAAAGATACATTTCTCCGAAGAATTTGCAACAGCGATCACAAAATATCTGAGTACCGACTTTACGGCAGAGTGTATGCTTCGGTATATTAGAAATACGGGGAAGTGCAGCATGGAGATGATTGTCGATGAGATGCTGGCTATTTTGAATGATCGTGATGCATATGTTCAGAAACAGATTGAAAAGAACAGGAGAATTGATTTGGACGATTTATTTATCAGAGGTTTTGATATTCGATGGAATGAGGAATTACAGGATTCTTATGTGTATCAGATTCCGGCGATTGCGAATATTGACCATTTTGAATTTAAGAGTAATATTACATTTTTCGTAGGAGAGAACGGATCCGGTAAATCCACATTGCTGGAGGCGTTTGCTGTAGCATGTGGTCTGAACCCGGAAGGTGGTACAGCCAATTATAGATTCAGTACTTATGATGACTATTCGGATCTGGCTTCAGCAATCAAACTTCGAAAAGGTGTCTCTAAACCAAGATGGAGTTATTTTCTTCGGGCAGAGAGTTTCTATAATGTAGCATCTGCTTTGATGACAAAGTACAACGATGATGGTAAGATGCAGGATCTTCACGCCAGATCTCATGGGGAAAGCTTTCTTGATTTTATCCAGAGAGCAGACCAGCCGGGACTCTATATCATGGATGAGCCCGAGGCGGCTCTTTCTCCGTAGAGACAGCTGACATTATTAATCCATCTTGTGAAGATGGCCCAAAAGGGTGCACAGTTTGTAATCGTAACACATTCGCCGATTTTGCTTGCTATCCCGGATGCGGATATTTTTTCTTTTGATGAAGGTAGCATCCGGCAGATTCGGTATGAGGATACGGAAAGCTATCAGATTACAAAGATGTTCCTGGATAACAGGGAATATATGCTGAAGAGATTACTTGCGGAGGATGATGACGAGTAAGGGATGGCTATTATACTACGTGTAGAATGACAACCGTAATAGAAGTTGATAAGATTAAAGTATTTCAATTATTGTGAAATACTGTACGGGTTAAGGAGGGATCAGATGCTTAAGAAAAGAAGAAAAAAGGCCCTCGAGGAAGGACACACAAATAATATATGGAACAGGCACGATTTCGTAATGTGCGGTTTGGGAGAAAAAAGCAGAACTCTGGCAATCGTGAAGCATGTTAGAAAGTGTATCAAGTGGAGTAAGCAGAGAATTGTCAGAGGATATGCGGATTCGGATATCTGGAATATGTATGGATATCTGCAGGTATTACTGCCGGACATGCTGGAACACCTGAAAAATCATCGTTGCGGTTCTCCGGGTTATCTTGGAGAGAATTATACAAACGAGGATGGGATTCTTGTAAACGATACTTGCCATGAGGTCTGGGATAAGATATTGGACCGTATGATTTTTCTTTGGAGAGAAACCGATGAAGAAACATGCTCTAAAAAGAATTCATACGAAGAGGAATATATGAAAGCTCTCGATGAATTCAGAGATAAATATGGTGTACTTGGGAAAAAACTTCAGACACCGGAAGAACTGGAAGCCAACCGAAAACGAGGCGGCGGTGGAACTGTCCACTTTATGAGTGAACTACCCGAATACAAAGAAATATCGGAAAAATACATGGATGAAGAAAAGAAGTTAGAACAGTACAGAATCGCCTGTAAAGATGAAGTTATGGATCTGATGAGAGAACACTTCTTTGCCTTGTGGGACTAAAAATACTGAAGGAGCAAATGCCGATGATTTTTATAACCGGTGACTGCCACGGAAATTTTGAACGGTTCAATCCGAGCATTTTCCCTGAGCAGAAAGAGATGACAAAAGAAGATTACGTGATTATCTGTGGCGACTTCGGCGGTGTGTGGCACAAGGATGAAGAAAGTCCGGAAGAAACAATGGTTCTGGACTGGCTGGATTCCAGGCCGTTTACTACATTGTTTGTGTGTGGTAATCATGAGAACTTTGATCGCTTATACCAATATCCGGTAGAGGACTGGCACGGCGGAAAAGTGCATAAAATCAGAGACTCTGTTCTTCATCTCATGAGAGGGCAGGTATTTGAAATTGAAGAAAAGAAGATATTCAGCTTCGGAGGGGCCAGCAGCCATGATATCCAGGGCGGAGTGTTGGAACCGGATGATCCGGAGTTTGAAAAAAAGTATGCCACATTAAGCAGAGGATACTTGCCATTTCGTATCAATCATTGGAGCTGGTGGAAGCAGGAATTACCATCGGAGGAAGAGATGGAGGAAGGCCGACAGAATTTGGAGAAGCATGATAATAAAGTTGACTTTATTGTTACTCACAGTTGTGCTGCAAGTACCCAGGCTTTGCTTGGACATGGACTTTATTCCAAGGATTATCTGAATGAATATTTGGAGGAGATACGCCAGAAGTGTAAGTTCAAAAAATGGTTTTTCGGTCATTATCATGATAATCGAAATGTGAATGCGGAGGAGATCTTGATCTGGGAGCAGATTATAAGGATCGTATAAGAAAGTGTATGAATGGAAACAGAAAAAACAGCACGAGAAATAGACTCTTTATGGAATTTAATCGTGTCATGTAGAGGAGGTGTTTCAGCATGCATGAACTCGAATTTACAGATAATGAGATTCGCATTGTTCTGAATGCATTGGATTTCTATTCAAGAATATGGATAGGTCAGTATGATCATATGTTATGGGATCTCAGATGGTACAGAAACTGTAGCCAGCTAGATGCATTGGATGATACACTTCGCAGAAAGTTTTGGGATATACGGAATATCATCCTGCCGGGATTGCGCAAGTATTCATTAAACGGAAGTTATGGTATTTTTTCGCCGGACAGAAATGCGAAGGCTGCAATCGCCTATGATATGCAGCAGGAGTTCCGTTATAGAAGAGCATGGTTTCTGAAACCGGAGGGTGGTTATACAGTAGATTTCGGAAGACCGCTTCCATGCGAAGATGATCCATGCGATTTTCCGAAAGCAGAATGTTATGATATGAATGGCGAATTCAGAATCAGGGTCTATATTGATGACACGCAGCTTGGGGTGATTATTGATGCTCTGAATATCGGAATCCTTGAGTATGATTGTCAGATCAGAAAGTTATTTGAGTATTATACGGAGGATCAGGAAGCATTGCGAATTGCGGAGGTAGTGACAGAGTTGCTGATATCCATTGAAGTAGAGCGTGCAGTAGAAAATGAGCTGCATTTTGATTTGGTTCAGAGACTGTCTGCAATTCAAAATGATAAGTGACAGCCAGGAATTGTTTTTTAAGGACATTCTGGAGGAATAAAGTATGGCAAGGTATTATAAAGGAAAAAGAATAGGTGCCAATGTCTACACCCAGGGTAAATTTGGCAAAGGTCTCCGTGAGATTGTAGACACAGATAATCTTCTTCTGTATTCTGATGGCAGATATCCGACGAAGCTGACTGCAGCGGATCTGCCGGAGGATTATATTAAGATTCACAGCAGAGTAATCTGGTATATGAAGGGATATCTTAGAACCTCTGGGATTGTGGATATGATGTATAGATGGGTAAGAGAGAATCATCTGTTTAAGGATGATTACATTTATATTTCGTATCACGGACCATTAAAGGAAGTAACCAGTCATTTGGGGGTTAAGGATATTGAAGATTATGATGTTTGTGTCTGTGGTAATGATATCGTCAATATCGTTCTTGCGGCAGAAAAGTATTCTGGCTTTGATACTTCAGAGGTCAGGGCTGAAATTGAAAAGAAAAGAGTCTGGCTTCGGGACAATGAACCGGATTATTATAAAGAATGTAGACTCGAAGACAGAGACATATTCGAGCAGTGGATAGAAAAAGGTTATGTTTAATTCTGTATTCTATTTTCTGCAGTTCTTTGATAGGAGATGATTATGTGATCTTGACATTATATGAACCTTTCCGCCATTGGTCGGAAACTGGTTCCGTATATATTTTATCAGATCCTCATTTTGGGGATCCTGATTGCAAATTGATGGATCCTGGCTGGATTGAGCCAGAGGAACAAGTGGCCAGAATCAATGCGTTGGTCATGAAGAATGATACCTTTGTCTGTCTTGGCGATGTCGGTGATGCTTCCTTTGTAAAGCAAATTAGGGCAAGAAAGAAGATTTTACTTCTTGGAAATCATGACAAGAAGAAGGATTACAAAGGATTGTTTGATGAGATTTACGATGGTCCATTATTGATTGCAGAAAAAATTCTTCTTTCTCATGAACCGGTATATGGATTGCCTTGGTGCCTGAACATTCATGGTCACGATCACAGCAACATTGAGTCCTATAAAGAAGGATGCAAGCATCTGAACCTGGCTGCCAATGTCTGTGACTATACGCCGGTCAGTCTTGGCAAGCTGATTAAAGGGGGAATTCTTTCTGATATCACAAGTATTCATCGAATTACTATAGACCGAGCAACAGAGAAAAAGGAGAAATGGCATGGAGAAGCAGTTTCCGACAATTGATAAAGTGAAAACCGGAAAGCAGATCCGCCGTCTCATGAATTCTTTGGGGCTGACGGTTACGGATGTTCAGAAATATATGGGCCTTGCCACACAGCAGGCCGTTTATCACTGGTTGAACGGGAGGAGTCTTCCGAGTATAGATAATGTGTATGCCCTGAGTGAATTATTCAAAGTTCCCATGGATCAGATTATCTGCGGGAATCGGGAATATCAACCAGAGCAAGGATCCATGTATTATAGACTTAAGGCATATGCAAAATATCTGCGGATGTGTGTGACGGTCGCCTGTGAGGGAAAGGGTAGAGAGCAGAACTGCTTTATAATAGAGTCAATATAATTTAAACAGATGTGCAATTTTGTTTTTGAGGACAGCTTGTAATAGTGCAGGCTGTTCTTTTTTGCTCATTTTCGAGTCTCACCAACTTGATACTTTCTGCGACTTCGATGAAACTTTTCTGCCTGCATATGAGATACCTCTGATACTTCCGGCTGATACAATGATTATGCTGGAAGTAGAAGATCAGCAGGTCAATTAAATATGAGAAAACAACGAGCCAAATAGACACAGACGGTGTGTGCTTGTACATGGAGCTCCATTAGGAATTTTAACCTAATGGGGCTTTTCTTTTTACGCTGAAAACTTTGATTTCCAGCCAATACCACGGGTCTGCATATGACCGCGTGATTGGAAAGGGAATCAAGGATGATCAGACGTATCAGTAAACCACGTGCACCTCCGCTCTTGGATTTGAAACACGAGAACAAGATTTCAAATTCAGGAGGAAAAGAAGATGTACGTACAGCATCCATATAAATTCGAAGGAAAATATTACGCAAAGATTGATGGAGTATTCTATGAGATCTCCAAGGAAGTGGCGATGGCTATGTTCGCCGATTATAGAAATGAGATTTATCGCAGCCGTAAGTGGGCACCGGATTACAGGGAAGAGGATCTTCAGATGGAAGAGCTTCAGGATCTGAAGATTGATAATGAGAAAGAGAATGCTGCAAAAAAGAAGGATAAGAAGTGGAAGCGAAAGACCAAGAGATGTGAGATCCTCGATTGTGCCTTCAGTGCTAACAGCGATGGACTTTCTATTGCCGATATGGCAGATGACACACAGCTCAGCCTTGAAGAACTGATGATTTTGAAAGAGGAGAGCAAAATTCTCCATGACAAGATCAGTAAGCTTACGCTTCAGGAGCAGTTTATCATCAAGTCTATCTATTTTGAGGGAATGAAACAGAAAGAAGTGGCAGAGATTCTTGGCGTCACAAAAGGAGCTCTCAGTCAGAGACTTGGTACTATACTCAGAAAGATGCGTACCATGTATCTGGAAGGATAAATAACATTTCATAAATTTTTTGCTTCACTGCCTAAACTTTTTCTGCGTTTTTTGTATTTAGTAACTGAAAAGGTTAATCCTTAAGAAATACAGAAAGCGAGAATTCGAAAATGGACAAGAGATGTTATTCCGTAGCGGAGTTGCAGGATATTTTAGGTGTAAGCAGACAGTGTATCTATGAACTGCTCAAGAAGAAAGAATTCAGTTGGGTGATGGTTGGTGGCAAGTACCGCATTTCCAAGAAAAGTTTCGATGAGTGGCTGGATCAGAATCAGTAGAAAGAGCTGTTAGGATTGCATTATCGGCAAGAGATGTACATCCTAACGCTTTTTCTGCAGATGAGTTATTTTAGTAACAAAGGAGGTGGCGCGATTGTATTACAATCCATTGACAAAGGAAGAGGAGTTTCACGAACTGGTGAAAGAGATTGAGAGCCAGAGTGCATACAAAAGGGTGCCTTCTCCGGAGAAAAAATACATGTCGGTAGCGGAAATGGGGAGGCTCTTGGGTTTGAAGAAGACGGACCGATACTGGCTGGTTCACAAGAATTTTTTCAAGACAGAAGTGATTCTTGGGAAAATGCGTGTGGATCTGGAAAGCTTCGAGAAATGGTATGCCAATCAGATCAAATATCACAAGGTTACCGGAGAGGAGCCTGGACGGGAACTGAAGCAGCGTTCTTATTCGCCAAAGAATATTGCAGAGATTCTGCAGATTTCTGAATGGCAGGTTTACGAGGAGATGAAGAAAGCCGATGTGGAATATATCCTGGTGGATTATTGGAAAAGGTATCCTAAAGAAGCATTTGATGAGTGGTACAGAAATCAGAATCGGTTCCGCAATGCCAGGGATCGGGAGAAGGTTCGTGACATTGTGGAAGGTTCTATGCGGATGCCGGAAATGGCCAGAATGTTGGGTGTTTCAAGAAGCGTAGTTTATAACATTATTGCTAGCTCAGATATTTTGAAAACCATTGAGTTTGATGGTCGAAGACGAGTGACCAAGAAAAGTTTTTATGAATGGTATGCCAGTCAGGATCGATACCATATCGTATCGGAGCAGGTGCCGGAAAAGGTGAAGAAAGAAGATAATCGCATTATTGAAACATATAGAAGAGCGGTTCAGGATCGTGATGGCCATACCAAAAATATCGGAAATGATGCATATCTGACGGTAAAGGAAGCTGCGCTTCTGGCAGGAATAAATCCGGCAACCGTACATAAGTGGATCAAAAAAGGAAAAATAGAAGCAGTTCAAAGCAGCAAGACGGTTCGTATTCCAAGACAGGCGTTTGAAAATTGGCTGCAGAGCAGAAAAAAGGAGGATCAGCATGGCATCAATTGTTGAGAGAAGAGGAAGATTTTGTGTCGTATATAGTTATAAGGATAAGAACGGAAAGCGCAGACAGAAATGGGAAACCTATAAGACCATGTCAGAAGCAAAGAAGCGCAAGAAGGAAATCGAGTATCGTGCAGATATCGGACAAATGATCGTGCCTCATTGTAAGACAGTGAAGGAGCTGCTGGAGGAGTATGTAAATTTGTATGGGAAAGAGGCCTGGGCGCTGTCTACATATTCTTCTAACGTGAGTATGATCAATAATTATATCATCCCGATTATTGGCGGAGATAAGCTGGAGAATATCAATACCAGATTTATTGAAAAATATTACCAGAGACTTCTCCGAACTCCGGCGGTGATCAATCCGGCAACCGGAAAGCGTCAGTCAGAGTATGTAACTCCGGCAACAATCCGGGATATTCACAAACTTCTTCGTAATTGTTTTCAACAGGCAGTAAAATGGGAGCTGATGGCAAAGAATCCGGTGATCTATGCAACAGTTCCAAAGTATAAGAGCGCAAAACGTGAAATCTGGACGGCAGAGACTTTGATGCATGCACTGGAAGTCTGTGAGGATGATCGCCTGAAGCTGGCCCTGAATCTGGCATTTTCCTGTTCTCTTCGTATGGGAGAAATGCTTGGACTTACCTGGGACTGTGTGGATATATCTGAGGAGGCCATTGCGGAGAACCGGGCTTATATTTATGTCGATAAGGAAGTACAGCGAGTCGACAAAGCAGCCATTCAGGAACTTCGGGGAAAAGATGTGATTCTGGTATTTCCGGAGGAGAGTAAGAAAAACAAGACCGTTCGTGCGTTGAAATTACCAAAGACAGAGAGCAGTATCCGTAAAGTTTTTCTTCCAAAATCTGTGGCAGAAATGCTTGTGGAATGGAAGAAGGGACAGGATAAGATCAAGGAAACTCTGGGAGATGAGTACATGGATTATAATCTGGTGATGTCAACACCTTTTGGGCTTCCGATTGGTACTTCTTCTATTCGTAAGGCTTTAAATGACCTGATCAGGGAACATGATCTTCCTCCGGTAGTATTCCACAGTCTTCGTCATACCAGTGTTACCTACAAGCTGAAGTTAAATGGCGGTGACATCAAGGCGGTACAGGGAGACTCCGGTCATTCCCAGATCAATATGGTCACCGATGTATACTCTCATATCATTGATGATGATCGTAGAAAAAATGCGGAACTCTTCGAGCAGGCCTTTTACGAGAAGAAGAATCTGGATCCGAGTATGCATGCCAATGTGGCCGGAAAGACAGTAGAACTTCCGACAAATGTGGATGCAGAGCTCCTGGCGAAGGTCCTTTCCAATCCGGAGATGGCGGCGCTTTTATCTACTTTGGCCAAGTCACTGGAGAGTAAATAAAGGGAAAAGTACTCTCTTTTCATTTGCGTCGAAATGGTAGCCAAGATGGCGACCAATAAATATGAGTCTCTTCGGAGACTCTTTTTGTTATACCCATTATACCCGCCTGTATTAAAAATAAGTGGGTATAATGGGTATAACGAATGCAAGGAACCGGACATTCACTCAGAAACGCAGAGGAGAATGGCGGAAATTTAACGGAAATACATTGATGAAGTTTCCGATATATGTTATGATATTTCCGAAAGGGGCGATGATATGACCGATATTAGATATATTTCAACAAAAGAAGCCGCCGGGATCATGGGCTTATCAACCAGAAGAGTAGTTGGATTATGCAATGCGGGAAAACTGGAAGGTGCTTTAAGAAAAGGTCGCAATTGGATGGTTCCGGAAGAGACGGTATATGCATACCTGGGTACCGCAAAGCCTAAAGAAGAAAATGGAGAGATCCTTTCTTGCGCAGTCGGTAATACATCTTACATGGATGTAGTAAAGAATAGCTATTATGTAGATAAAACGCTTCTGATTCGTGATTTGATTGACGATCAGGTTCCGGTCATTTTGTTTACCAGACCACGGAGATTTGGCAAAACACTTGCTCTTGATATGCTTAAAACGTTTTTTGAAAAAACGAAAGAGGATACATCTATTTATTTTAAAGATAAACAGATTTGGTCATGCGGTGAAAAATATCAGAAGATGCAAGGGGCATTTCCGGTGATTTCCATCACTTTCAAAGATGCAAAGTTTTCGGATTGGGCCAGTACTTATGCGGCAATTAAAAATGTGATCCGTGATGAATTTATGCGGCACAATGAGCTTTTTACAAGCGACAGACTTAATCCGGTGGAACAGGATTATTTGTCCAGAATGCAGACGGATGAGCTGAGTGATGTGGAGTATACCAGATCACTCCTGAATCTGGGACGCATGCTGGAAAAACATCATCAGTCTAAGGTAGTCATTTTCATTGACGAGTATGACACTCCAATCCAACAGGGACATTCCAGAAGTTTCTATAATGAAGTGATTACATTTATGCGTAATTTTATGTCCGGTGGTCTTAAGGATAACCCTTTTCTTGCTTTTGGCGTTCTTACCGGTATCCTGCGTGTGTCAAAGGAGAACCTGTTTAGTGGACTTAATAATCCAATCGTAAATTCTGTACTTGATGAGAAATACAGCAAATACTTTGGATTTACCGTGGATGAAGTGAATACCATGGCAGCATACTACGGACAGGAGGCAAAACTGGAAGAACTTCGTGAGTGGTACGATGGATATCGTTTTGGAAGTACAGAAATCTATAATCCTTGGTCTGTTGCCAATTATTTCTATAATAACTGTCAGGCGAAACCATATTGGACCAATACCAGTGATAATGAGATCATTCGGGAGATCATGATATCTCTTACACCGGATATTGCAGAAAACCTTTTTGCACTGTTGCAGGGGCAGACCGTTCAGGCATCGTTAAATATGGATGTCATCTATCCGAGAATAACGGATGGAACAGATACCATCTTCAGTTTCTTATTACTTGCAGGATATTTAAAACCGGTAAGTGATGCGGTTGAAACAGAATTTGGGACATTTATGGAACTGGCGTTACCGAATAAGGAGATTCGCAGAGTTTACAATACAGAGATTTTATCTTGGCTCAGGGGGACAGTGGATGGCAATGTCATGGCAGGACTTGAAAAAGCACTGTATCTGAATGATGGGAAGAAACTTCAGGAATTCCTCCGGAAATATATGATTACCTGCATCAGTTGTTTTGATGGAGCAGCAGAAGGTTTTTACCATGGCATGATGCTTGGACTGGCAGCAGGCATGTCCTCAAGATATTACATCAGATCAAACAGGGAATCCGGAGAGGGAAGATTCGATCTTGTGTTGGAGCCTAAGGTACATTCTTTGCCGGGTATTATCATGGAATTCAAAGCGACAAAGAATGATGCTGGTTTATCTGCATCCGCCGACGAGGCTCTGAAACAGATTGAGGATAAGCACTATGATACAGATATGAAGGACCGTGGAATCAAGGAAATCGTAAAATATGGCATCGCCTTTGCAGGTAAAAATGTAGAGATTGCAAATGGCTGAAAAGATAAGCCCACCCCTTCGCCAACTCGCCCAGATTTGCAGTTTTCTTTGCATAAAACCATGCTCTGGCTAATGGTAGCCAAGTTGGCGACCATTAAAAATCGAAACTCTTTTATGTACATTGTTGCATGATATGGTAAGGCATGATATATGTCATAGTGACGAGGAAAATGAATCAAGCTTGCTTGGATTCATTTGACGACCGCTGATCATCCGTAAAACGTGTTTTACGGATGTATCTTAGAAATACTAGGTGAAGCTGCCGAGACGGGGGATAGTTTTGACCACCGGAGCAATCCTTCTAAGCGCCGGCTGATGAATCCCCACGAAATAGCAAAGCGGCGAAGCCGGTGACGAATAAGAACTCCATTGACCAAATCAGGGGTACACAATGCGTGTATTTTGGGGTATAATATAAGTGTAGAAATCATAAAAACAGGTCAATAATTTAATAGAGTTATCAATTCCGAGAAAGTACGGAATCGGTAGCCGATAAATCTATTGGCGTCGTTATAAGCACTCAATTTTTACTGTTTGGCAATTCGGTACTGAGAACTAAATTAGCTCATGCCAACATTTTGCAAACAAAACAGGCCAAAACGGGGCCTATCCGGGACCATATAAGAACTGACAATCAGGTACCCACGATAGCTAAAAATTCCCGCAAATCAAGGCTTTTCAAGAACTTCATAAGACAGCGATAAACCAGGAGCAAGGTACCGAGTGCCTTGCTCCTAAGAAGGAGCCGCGGCTGAACCCTGAAGGAAAAATGAAAAAAGAACTTGGAGTTCGAATCTATTCTGGAAGAGACAAAATTAACAACGGAGCTTTCCCCATTCTGGCGGATGCTCTACTGTTAATAAAATGAATAATCTGATGATATCCAGCTAATCAAAATTAGCTGAAAATCATAAAACGGTTACCGAACCAAAGTGGCAAAAACCCAGTGTTTAAGCCAAAAATCGGTAATGTCCTCTTAGTTTAACGGATAAAACAAGCGCCTCCTAAGGTTGCGTTACAACGGCCACCTCAAAAAAAACTAAATAAGGGATTGCAGTTCGACTTTGATCGGGCTATAATCATATATCAGACACGTCCATATAGCTCAGCTGGATAGAGCACACGCCTCCTAAGCGTGGGGTCGGAGGTTCAAATCCTCTTATGGACGCCAGTGAACAACGCCGAAAGCCTTTGTTTTCAAGGGTTTTCGGCTTTTCTTATATAAAAAGCTACGAAAAAGCTCTTTCACTGTATGAGATAAAATTCTACTCCAAAATTTGATTTTTGACAACCCCTCCAGAATCGAACGGTTGTTATAAGACAAAATCGCCAGCTAATTTTTAGCAGAAAACGGGCTGTTCTTGCTAATGAAAATGCCCTTCCTGCTAATCAGCCCCAAAATCGTGCCAAAAATCCAGCTAATCAAAAAAGGCGGATGTTTTGAATACTATGCAGTTATAGCAGATAAAATTAAATATCGTTATGTACATAGAGCGTCTATTTGCCCCGCATTGGGGATGGATAGGCGCTCTTTTTTTATGCCCAAACCCATGGGCAAATACAAGAGATTGGAGGTGTTTTATTTGAGCAAGCCTGTTTATACCGCAGACAAGCCGAGCGACTGTCATTACTGCTACTTCTGGACGAATGGCAGAAAGGGCTGCCGTCTGGGTAGAAATAATTGCTACTACTTAATCTCTTTGCCGCCGAAACCCAAGTCGGAATGTGATGGCTGTCCCTATGGGCGAGATCACCCGTGCATTGGTTGGTGTACGAAGAAGGTTATGCGTGAAGTGGGGCTTCGTTGATATGGATGTGTATGAACAGGAATACCGCTTCTACTATTTTGCCCGATGTCCTTACGAAAAGACGGATACGACTTTCCGCAGCATTCCGCTGACAACAGAAAGTTTTCCGCAGAAAGAAGGTGGTGAAGCCGTGTGAGTTTTGATTATTTTTACGGTCAGCAATCCGATCTATTCACATTCTATCGAGTTCCGAAGGTGTTGTTCACGAACGAGAGGTTCTGGAATATTTCTGCCGATGCCAAGATGCTGTATGGCATTTTGCTTGACCGCATGAGCCTGTCTGCCAAGAATGGTTGGATAGATAAAAACGGTAGAGTGTATATCATTTTTACAATCGACGAAGCGAAGATGGCTCTGAACTGTGCTGAACAAAAGGCTATCAAGCTGCTCAGTGAACTTGAGAAGAAAGCAGGATTGATTGAACGTAAGCGCCAGGGTTTGGGAAAGCCCAACCTGATCTATGTGAAGAACTTTATCTCTGCTGTGGATTCACAACTCTTGAATTGTGAAAATCACAATTCTGGAACAATGGAAATCACAACTCAAGAACTTCCGAAATCACAATGTAATAATACTGATATTAAAAATACTGAATTTAGTGATACTGATTCTATCTTTCCTTCCGGAAATGGTGGAATGATGGACGAGAATGACCGGTATCAAGAATACTTTGATTATTTCTCGGATCAGCTCAGTATGGATTTGTTGAAGAAGGATTACCCTTACGATTCCGAAATGCTGGATAACATTCTGGAGTTGATCGTTGAAACAGTTTGCACGAAGCGACCGTTGATTCGCATTGGTGCAGAGGAGCGTCCGGCAGAAATTGTCCGCAGTCGGTTTATGAAACTGAATGCCGAACACATTCGATATGTTATGGACTGCTTCAAGGAGAACACCACAAAGATTAGAAATATCCGTCAGTATATGCTGACTACGATATACAATGCGCCGACGACAATAGACACCTACTACGATGCTCTTGTTCGGCACGATATGTCACACGGATATTTGGAAGGAGGATTTAAGAAATTGAAAATGAAGCGAGAGGAAGGAGAGTGACGATAAATGTCGAAAAAAGCAACCATCATTGCGGTGGTCAATCAGAAAGGAGGCACTGGAAAGACCACCACCACCGAGAATCTGGGCGTTGGCTTGGCTCTTGAAGGAAAAAAGGTGCTTCTGGTAGACACCGATCCCCAGGCTTCCCTGACGGTCAGTTTGGGCAATCCCTGCCCGGATGATCTGTCTCCGACACTTTCCGATCTGATGGGAAAGATTATGATGGAAAACCCTATTACTCCCGATGAAGGGATTCTTCATCATCCGGAGGGCGTTGATTTGGTGCCGTCCAACATCGAACTCTCAGGTATGGAGGTAGCACTGGTCAATGCCATGAGCCGGGAAACCATTCTCCGGCAATACCTGGATACAGTCAAACAGAATTATGATTACATTCTTCTTGACTGTATGCCGTCTTTGGGTATGCTGACCGTCAATGCGTTGGCAGCTGCCGACAATGTGCTGATACCGGTTCAGGCAGCATACCTTCCTGCAAAGGGTCTGGAACAGCTGCTTGGAACCATCAACAAGGTCAAGAGGCAAATCAACCCGAAACTGAGGATTGAAGGGATTCTTCTGACGATGGTGGACAGCCGCACCAACTACTCCAAAGACATCAGCAATCTGATTCGGGAGAGCTACGGCGGAAAGCTGAAGGTTTACAAGACCGACATTCCCCGCTCTGTCCGTGCAGAGGAAATCAGCGCAGAGGGAACCAGTATCTTCAAGCATGATCCCAAAGGCAAAGTTGCCGAAGCCTATAAAATTCTGACGAAGGAGGTGTTAAACAATGCAGAAAAAAGGCGCAAACATCAGCTTGAAGGGGTACGATGATATTTTCTCCACCGATCAATCCAGAGCTGAAGCCCAGCAGGAGCGTGTGCAGGAAATTCCGCTTTCTGAGCTACACCCCTTTGAGGGACACCCCTTCCGTGTGGTTGATGATGAAGAAATGATGAAAACGGCAGAGAGCGTCCGAGATTTCGGAGTTCTCACTCCTGCGATTGTCCGTCCTGACCCCGACGGTGGTTATGAAATCGTTTCTGGTCACAGGCGGCACCGGGCATCGGAGCTTGCGGGTAAGGAAACCATGCCTGCGATTGTTCGTGACCTGGACGATGATGCAGCCATTATTTTGATGGTTGATGCGAATTTGCAGAGGGAGAGTATCCTGCCGAGTGAAAGAGCATTTGCTTATAAGATGAAGCTGGATGCGATTAAACATCAAGGTCAACGCACCGATTTAACTTCATCCCAAGTTGGGATGAAGTTGCAGGCAATGGATATAGTCGGTCAGGAGGCAGGAGAAAGCAGAAATCAGGTACACCGTTATATCCGTCTGACCGAACTGATTCCGGAACTGCTGGATATGGTAGATACGGGTCAGATCAAATTCAATCCTGCGGTGGAGCTTTCCTATCTGGCAAGTGAAGAACAGAAGGATTTTCTTTCTGCAATGGATTATGCTCAAGCAGCTCCTTCCCTTTCGCAAGCACAGCGAATTAAAAAGCTCGCACAGGAGGGCGAGTGTACGCTGGATGCGATGTGCGAGATTATGAATGAAATCAAGAAGGGAGAGCTGGACAGAGTAACCTTCAAAACGGATTCGTTGCGAAAATACTTCCCGAAGTCCTATACCAACAAGCAGATGGAGGATAAAATCATTCAGCTTTTGGAGCAATGGCAGAAAAAAAGAGAAAAATCAATGGAAAGGTAAGGTAAAAAATGTTTACACCCAAAAACATTCAGGGCGCTTTGGAAGAACTCTACGACCTTTGCGATCCTGATTATATGGTAGATATGCTCGTAAACTACAGTGAGGAGTTCGATGATATTTCTCCTGCGCTTCTGGCAAAGTCGTTTCAGAAAAATGCCGAGATGATTAGCGAGTATCGAGTATTGTCCTCTGCTGGTGAGGGTATCGACTATCAGGGAAAGGTACTTCTGAACAGCAGAGCCGTGCGGCTTCTGTCCTATGTAGAAGATATGAGCGGCGATGAAAAAGTTCGCACGATTCAGAGCAAGGAGCTGTGGTTAGCAGAAGATATGACATTCTATGTGGTGTCCTGTATGTCTACGATCACGATGGACAAGGAAGAAGCCATTTGTCTTAACGAACACCGCAGCGTGGTTACTACGGTGGAATGCGAGGACGATATTTTCTTCGACATGGGTTCCCTGATTTGCGAACTGGACGATATTTGCTTGTTCGAGCTTTTAGCCGATGTGGATGCGACTATTTATGAACTGTAACAGGTTCATGGATGGTCGCTTTTCTTATTTCCAAAGAAACGGAGGTATCGAAACTTGAAAGAATACGATGTGAAGATCACCGAAACCTTGGAGAAAACGGTTACGGTGCAAGCAGAATCTCACGATGCGGCAGAGGAACAGGTTAGAGCCGCTTATTACAATTCGGAGTACATTCTGGACTCCGAAAACTTTACCGGTGTTGCGTTCGGCACGACCGAGGAACGGGAGGTTCAGAAAGAACAGGCAGATACCATGAATGTGTTGCTGGTAAAGCCGTTCATGTATCCGCAGGCTGTGCAGATCGGCTGTGAGCTGGAGGATTTGCAGAAAGCCGTAGGTGGCGATATTGAGGCAACTTATCCGTTCAATGAGCCGGTTGCACTGGTGATGCACGACGAAGGTAAACTCGTAGGCAAAGAACTGAACCGTGCGCTGCGTGATGATGACGGCGATATTTATGACATTATCGCCGGTGATTTTCTGGTTGTGGGATTGGGCGAGGATGATTTTTGTTCTCTGTCCCCGGAACTGATGAAGCAGTTTGAGGAACACTTTCATCAGCCTGAGACTTTTGTACGCATGGGGCGCAGCATTATGGCGCTTCCCCTGCCGGATGACATGGTGAAGAAAGAAGATGCACCTGTCAAAGCTGATTCGGTTCCCCACAAAAGTAACCCTGACCGAGATGTTCTGTAAGGAGGTTCTTATGCAAAGAAATTCGACGATTGGAGAGCTGATGGAGCGAAAGCGGATTCAGGATGGTGCCAAGGAGTACCAGGGACATACCTATATGGACTTGGCACGATTTGATGACGCCACCAAGCACATGATTATTTTCGATGTGCTGACCGATGAATCGCCTGTCGGTTGGAAAGGCGAAAGAAATCGCCTGTATTTGAGCGATGTGGGTTATCAGAAGGCTCTGGATAACCAGAAAGCTGGCAATATCAAGATTATCAGCCATGCCGCAGTTGCCAAGGGCAATCTGTATTACGACCACAGAGATATGGCACGATAATCTGTTCACTCTACTGCTTGCAGGAGGTGATGAATCATGCAGGAAGAAGTTGAAAACAGAACAGTAAACCTGGCGATCAGCACAACCAAGCTGACGGGGCGCACTATCATTGCCGGTATCCGCAAGTATTTGCAGCACCGGGAAAAAGTGAAGATGAAAAAGGCACGAGACCCTGCCGTTCATGGAAAGCAATCCGTGAAACAGCTTTTGGGACAGAATCAGGGTGCTACGAATGTTGAGATCGACAAAGAGAGTATCCGTGATTTTGAAAAGCTCGCCAAGAAGTATGGCGTGGACTTTGCCGTAAGAAAAGATAAGTCCGTTGATCCTCCCCGGTTTCTTGTTTTTGTCCGTTCTAAAGATGCAGATGCTTTGGATGCAATCTGCAAGGAACATCAGGCAAGGGCATTAACCAAGAATGAAAAGCCGAGCGTTCTGGCGCAGCTGAAGAAGTTCAAGGAAATTGTCGCAGCGATTCCGAAGAAGGTTCGAGAGAAGAAACAGGAGCGTGATCTGTGATGGATAAGAGAAAAATGAAAAAGCTCCTGATTCTGAATTTACCGTATTTTCTGGTAGGGTTGTTCGCTACGAATTTAGGAGAAGCATGGAGATTGGCTGAGGGGGCAGATTCATCTGCGAAAATCCTCAGCTTTTTTCATGCCCTTCCGATAGCCCTGAACAATCCGTTTCCCAGCTTTCACCCGTTGGATTTGCTGATTGGTATTCTCTGCGGCGCAGGACTTCGGCTGGCTGTCTATCTAAAAGGCAAAAACGCAAAGAAGTACCGACACAATGTTGAGTACGGTTCTGCTCGTTGGGGAACGGCAAAAGATATTGAGCCGTTTATTGCACCAAAGTTCGAGGACAATGTGATCCTGACGAAAACGGAGCGGCTGATGATGAGCAATCGCCCGAAGAATCCTGCCAATGCCCGAAATAAGAATGTTCTGATTATCGGCGGTTCGGGTTCCGGTAAAACTCGCTTTTGGTTGAAGCCAAACCTTCTCCAGATGCACAGTTCCTATGTGGTCACTGACCCGAAAGGCAGCATCGTGATTGAGTGCGGCAACGCCCTTTTGAAGCATGGCTACACCATCAAGATTTTCAACACCATCAACTTTCAGAAGTCGATGCACTATAACCCATTTGCCTATATCCATTCAGAAAAAGACATTCTGAAACTGGTGACAACGCTGATTGCCAACACAAAGGGTGATGGAAAAGCCGGTGATGAGTTCTGGACGAAGGCGGAAACGCTGCTCTACTGTGCCTTGATCGGATATATCCACTATGAAGCTCCGGTTGAGGAACAGAATTTCTCCACCCTGATTGAGTTCCTGAACGCAATGGAGGTGCGGGAAGATGATGAGGAGTTCCAGAACCCGGTGGATCTGATGTTTGAAGCCCTGGAAAAGAAAAAGCCGAATCACTTTGCAGTCCGTCAGTATAAAAAATACAAGCTGGCTGCCGGCAAGACCGCTAAGTCGATTTTGATTTCCTGCGGCGCTCGTCTGGCTCCTTTTGATATTCAGGAGGTCAGAGATGTGACTGCCTATGACGAGTTGCAGTTGGATACCCTCGGAGATAAGAAAACGGCGCTCTTTCTGATTATGTCAGATACGGATGCGACGTTTAATTTTTTGATCTCCATGATTTACACACAGCTGTTCAACTTGTTGTGCGAGAAAGCAGATGATGTGTACGGCGGCAGACTGCCGGTTCATGTGCGCTGCTTGATTGATGAGATGGCAAACATCGGTCAGATTCCCAATCTGGAAAAACTGGTAGCGACAATCCGAAGCCGTGAAATATCGGCTTGCCTTGTTCTCCAGGCACAATCACAGCTGAAAGCCATTTATAAAGACAATGCCGATACCATCATCGGCAACATGGATTCCCGAATTTTCCTGGGTGGTTCTGAGCCAACCACGCTCAAAGAACTGAATCAGGCATTGGGAAAAGAAACTATCGACACCTACAACACCTCCAACACCAGAGGTAACAGCCCGTCTTACGGCTTGAATTATCAGAAGTTAGGCAAAGACCTTGCGAGCGTAGATGAGCTTGCGGTTCTGGATGGCAGCAAGTGTATTTTGCAGTTGCGTGGTGTCAGACCGTTTCTTTCTGACAAGTACGATCTGACGCAGCACCCCAATTATAAGTACACATCAGACTTTGATAAGAGAAATGAGTTCAACATTGAGCAGTTTCTGAGTCGAAGGTTGAAGCTCAAGGCAGGTGATGAGTTTGTGGTAGTCGATGCGGATTAAGGAGGTTTCTGTTTAGAAAATCTGAAAACGGTATCTGCCCTGGTTAAGAACATCTTGGAACACGACCACAAGGCAAGAAATACCGACAATCATTTGTACCTGATGGTACTGGAACACTATTCCGGTCTGCGTGGCATCGACATTCATGCCATGACGGTTCCTGTGTTTTTGAAGGAACTGGATAGACGCAGCTTTCCGGGGTTTGAAACTGTCCGCAGAAGCAGACAGAAAGTGCAGGCAACCTACCCTGACCTTGCTCCCAGTGAAGCCGTAGGCAAGCGCAGAGCAAAAAATGAGGTTGTATATCGAGAATTTGCAGAAAGCGAGGTGTAAAAAAAATGACTTGGTGGATCACGGATACCTCTATTGGGCAGCGATTGAAGTTCGTTAGACGATTTCGCCGCCTTACCCAGAAAGAGCTTGGACTCCTGATGGGGTATTCCGAGAAAACAGCGGATGTCCGTATTGCTCAGTATGAGAAAAACGCTCGAACCCCTAATGCAGAAACCACAGCGAAACTCGCAGAGGTTCTGAAGGTTTCACCTGTCGTTTTTTCACCGACAATCTGTGCTTCTCGTGAAGATTTGTTGCAGTCAATGTATTGGCTGTTTCTTATGAAAGGTGGTGGTGATATATATGATTGTGAAACTGAATATGCAAGAAGCAGAATGGAACAGAAACTTGGCGTGATAACCGTCGAGGAGTTCCTTGAAAAGATTCTCGTAAACTAAGCCTTCCGTCCGGTTTTGATGCCGGTAGTACGGAGGGCTTTTTCTATTCTCAAAACAATTTCAAATTTTAGGAGGAAAATATTATGGCATTTTTCAATAGCGCAGTAACCGTTCTTCAGACTCTCGTTATCGCTCTGGGCGCAGGTCTTGGCATCTGGGGTGCAATCAATCTGCTTGAGGGCTACGGCAACGATAACCCCGGCGCAAAGTCCCAGGGCATGAAGCAGCTCATGGCTGGCGGCGGTGTTGCCCTCATCGGCACCACCCTTGTACCTCTGCTCTCCGGACTGTTCGGTTAATCACAAAACAAGGAGGTAATCGCCTTTGGACAGCATACTCCAACAGATCACAGACTGGCTGAAAGAAATGCTCGTTTCAGCTATTATGGGAAATCTGTCGGGGATGTTTGAGTCCGTCAACAACCAGGTTGGCGAGATAGCAACCTCCGTTGGCATGACCCCGGCGAATTTTTCGCCGGGTGTCTTTGCCATGGTACGAAACATCTCCGAGTCAGTGATTATCCCAATCGCAGGCTTGATTCTGACCTTCATTGCCTGTTATGAGCTAATTCAGATGATTATTGACCACAACAATCTGGCAAATTTTGAAACCTGGATCTTCTTCAAATGGGTGTTCAAGACTTTTGTTGCGGTCATGTTAATCACAAACACATTCAATATCACGATGGCTGTGTTTGATGTGACACAGCACGTTATAAACGCAAGCGCCGGTATCATATCCGGAAATACTGCCATAGATGCTTCGGCATTGGAAACAATGGAAGAAACGCTGATGGCAATGGATTTGGGTCCTTTGCTCGGCTTGTTCCTGCAATCCTTTATCGTGCAGGTCACGATGTCCGCTTTGGCAATCATCATCTTTGTGATCGTCTACGGTCGAATGATTGAAATTTATCTGATGGTCAGCCTTGCCCCGATTCCGCTTTCCACTTTTGGAAACAGAGAACAGAGCAATATCGGACAGAATTATCTGCGTTCGCTGTTTGCAATCGGATTCCAGGGATTCCTGATTATGATCTGCGTGGGCATTTATGCGGTGCTGATTCAGTCTATCGCATTCAGTGATGACATCATCGGTTCTATCTGGGGTGTTATGGGCTACACCGTCCTTTTGTGCTTCACCCTGTTTAAGACTGGTTCGCTTGCGAAGGGTGTATTCAGCGCTCACTAAGGGAAGGAGGAAATTGTTTGGCAGCGTATATTCCCGTACCTCGTGACCTGACGAGGGTAAAAACAAAAGTGTTCTTCAATCTGACGAAACGGCAGTTACTTTGCTTTGGTGCGGCGGCGCTCATCGGAGTGCCGATTTTCTTTCTGGTCAAAGCAACCGGAAATGTGAGCCTTGCAGCACTGTCCATGATGATCGTCATGTTACCGTTGTTCTTTCTGGCAATGTATGAAAAGGATAGTCAGCCGTTGGAAGTGGTTGTAGAACACTTCATTCAGACCAAATTCGTTCGTCCCAAGGTTCGCCCTTATCAGACGGACAACTATTATGACGCTTTGATGCGTCAGTACAAACTGGAAAAGGAGGTTGAACGAATTGTTTTTCAAAAAGAAGCCACAGGCAAGAAACATCAAAATGCCTGCAAATCTGAATCGGAAGCAGCAGCGAGAAATTAAAGCTGTTGTGGAACGGGCAAAGAAGGACAACGGTATTCCGCAGACTGCACAGCAGTCCATTCCCTTTCAGAGAATGTTCCCGGATGGCATCTGCCGTGTCACTGACAGTTATTACACCAAGACCATTCAGTTTCAGGACATCAACTATCAGCTGGCACAGCAGGAAGATAAGACTGCCATCTTCGATGAGTGGTGCAGTTTCCTGAATTTCTTTGACAGCTCCATTCACTTTGAGCTTTCCTTTATGAACCTGAGTACCGATGCTGAAAGCTTTGAAAAGAGTATCCGTATCCCGTTCAAGAAGGACAGCTTCAATCCCGTCCGTGCCGAGTATAGCCAGATGCTGAAAAAGCAGTTGGCGCAGGGCAACAACGGCTTGACCAAAACCAAGTACCTGACATTCGGCATTGAAGCCGAATCCATGCGGCAGGCAAAGCCGAGACTCAACCATATCGAAAACGATCTGCTCAATAACTTTCGGCGTTTGGGTGTCATTGCCACTACCATGAACGGCAAAGAGCGGCTGCATCTGATGCACTCTATGTTCCACATGGGTGATAATGATAAGTTCTTCTTCGATTGGAAGTATCTTGTGGAATCCGGGCTGTCCGTAAAGGACTTCATTGCTCCGACGGCGTTTGCCTTTAAGACCAACCGCACCTTCCAGATGGGCAGTATCTTCGGTTCGATGTCTTATCTGGCAATTACGGCATCAGACCTGTCTGATCGTATGCTGGCGGATTTTCTGGATATGGAATCCACGCAGATCGTGACCATGCACATCCAGTCGGTTGACCAGACTGCGGCGATTAAGACCATCAAGAGAATCATCACCGAGCTTGACCGTTCCAAAATCGAGGAACAGAAAAAGGCTGTGCGTTCTGGCTATGACATGGACATTATCCCATCTGACCTTGCTACCTATGGTAAAGATGCGAAGTCACTTCTGAAAGAATTGCAGAGCCAGAATGAGCGAATGTTCATGGTGACATTTCTGGTGCTGAACACCGGGCGCACCGAGCAGGAACTGGAGAACAATGTGTTCCAGGCACAGAGCATCGCCCAGAAGCATAACTGCAATCTGCGTCGTTTGGATTTTCAGCAGGAATCCGGACTGATGAGCAGCCTGCCTTTGGCACAAAACCTGATTGAGATTCGTCGTGGCCTGACTACCAGTTCCACGGCTATTTTTGTGCCTTTCACCACGCAGGAGCTGTTCCAGAATGGTGGAGAAACGCTCTATTACGGGCTGAATGCTCTGTCGAACAACCTTATCATGGTGGACAGAAAGAAGCTCAAGAACCCCAACGGACTGATTCTGGGTACTCCCGGTTCCGGTAAATCCTTTTCCGCAAAGCGTGAAATCACCAATGCGTTCCTGGTTACGGATGACGATATTATCATCTGCGACCCCGAAGCGGAATATGCGGCTCTGGTTCACAAGTTCAATGGTCAGGTGGTAAAAATCAGCTCCTCCAGTACCAACTATATCAACCCTATGGACATCAACCTGAACTACTCTGAGGATGACAACCCGGTAGCACTGAAAGCTGATTTTATCCTGTCCCTCTGTGAGTTGATTATGGGCAGTAAGGATGGCTTGCAGCCTATCGAAAAGACGGTTATCGACCGTTGTGTGCATCAGATTTACCAGAGATATTTCGACAATCCTGCCCCTGAGAATATGCCGATCCTTGAGGATTTGTATGATGCCCTTCTGAAACAGGACGAAAAGGAAGCCCACCATGTAGCGACCGCCTTGGAAATCTATGTTAAGGGTTCTCTGAAACTGTTTAACAACAGAACCAATGTGGATATTCAGAATCGTCTGGTGTGCTTCGACATTAAGGAGCTGGGCAATCAGCTGAAAAAAATCGGTATGCTGATCGTTCAGGATCAGGTCTGGGGGCGTGTAACTGCCAACCGTTCTGCCGGTAAATCGACCAGATATTATATTGACGAGTTCCATCTGCTTCTGAAGGAAGAACAGACGGCAACCTATTCCGTAGAAATCTGGAAGCGATTCCGTAAATGGGGCGGCTTGCCGACCGGTATTACTCAGAATGTCAAAGACCTGCTTCGTTCCCCGGAGATTGCCAACATCCTCGAAAACTCTGATTTCATCTATATGCTGAATCAGGCAAGCGATGACCGAAGTATTCTGGCACAGCGGTTGAACATTTCGCCGCATCAGCTGTCCTATGTAACCAACTCCGGTGAGGGCGAAGGACTTCTGTTCTATGGCAATGTGATTCTGCCGTTCATTGACCGATTCCCGACAGATCTGGAACTGTATCGCATTATGACCACGAAGTTAAACGAGGTGGCACAGGAAAAGGAGGCGTAATGTATGGCGAAAAGACCTACACGACTCCGTTTTACCGAAGATGACCTTGCAGATTCTCATGTGAAGAAAGCTGCCGACCGTGCAGATAAGGCGGTTGATAGGGCTGAAAAAGCGGCAGACAAATTGGCTTCTAAAAAGGCAAAGCCGAAGCTAAAGCTGGAAACAGATGCAGCCGGTTCCCGTAAAGCAAAGCTCCGTTTTGAAAAAGCGGAGTTTACGGAAATCGAGCGCCCATCTGTGGCAAAGCACATGGCAAGCCGTGGTGCCGCAGTCACGCTCACATCCAAAGCACATCGGGCGGTGTCAGAATATGAGGATGATAATATCGGCGTTCAGGCTGTGCAGGAAACGACCAAGGCTGTTGAATCCACTGTCTATACCGTCGATCATGCCGTTTACAGTCACAAGCTGAAAGCCTACGACAAGGCGGAAAAGCTGGTTGAGAAGTCAGATAAAGCAAATGTAAATGCCCTGTATGAGAAGTTCAAAAAGGACAACCCCGATGCCGGTTCCAATCCCTTTTCCCGTTGGCAACAGAAAAGGGCAATCAAGAAAGAATATGCTGCCGCCAAAGCCGGTAAGAATACCGCTTCGACAACGGCTTCTGCATCTAAGGGTGCAGGCAAGGCAACGGGCAAAGCAGCTCAGGGAGCCAAGAACATCACAGAAAGAGTAACGGAGTTCTGCACCACACACTCTAAAACGATTCTGTTTGTTTTGATTGCCGGACTGCTTTTTATGATACTCTCAGGGATGTTCTCGTCTTGTTCGGCTATGTTCCAAGGCGGCACACAGATCATTCTGGGAACTTCTTTTACTGCAAAAGAGGAAGATATTATTGGTGCGGACAATGATTACAAGGCTTTGGAAGCTGCGCTCCGCAATAAAATCAATAATATCGAGCGTACTCATAGCGGATATGACGAGTACCGGTATGACCTTGATGAAATCAACCACAATCCTTATGAGCTGGCGGCGTATTTGACGGTGAAGTTTGAGGATTACACCAGAGATGAGGTGCAGGCTACCCTGCAATGGCTATTTGAGCAACAATATGAGCTGACCCTGACGGAAGTAGTAGAGATTCGTACACGAACAACATCTTCTACTGATCCCGAAACGGGAGAGACAACAACAGAGGAAGAAGATTACGAATATTATATTCTGAATGTGAAGCTCAGAAATAAGGGCTTGAACAGTGTGATTTCAAATTCCGGCTTGTCGGAAGATGATTGCTAACTTCTCATTATTTTCCTACTCAAACACTTAAAACTCTGATAAATACTGAGTTGTTCGTAATTTTGTTGGTGGATAAATGAGTAGGTATGTTTACTTAGCAAAAAACTTTAAAACCTTTTGTTTTAGCTAATAACAGGGTGTGAGTAGGAAAAAAATGGGAAGTTAGCAATAAAATGGAGCGATATAGAATTTTGCTTCAGACAAGGGGCAACAGACCGGATATTTTCGGAAATGACATTTACGCCACCCCTGGCGGCGAGTACACCGATTATGATATTCCGGGCGAAGCGCTGACAGACACAAGATTTGCCAATATGATTCGGGAAGCTGAAAAATATCTGGGATACCCGTATGTGTGGGGCGGCAGCAGCCCGTCTACCTCCTTTGACTGCTCCGGATTTGTTTCCTATGTAATCAATCACTGCGGAAACGGTTGGAGTGTTGGTCGTTTGACCGCAAACGGTTTGATGGGCGTATGCGACATTATCCCGAAAAGCTCTGCCAAACCGGGAGATTTGATTTTCTTCCAAGGCACTTATGATACCTCCGGTGCATCACACGTTGGTATCTATGTTGGCAATGGTATGATGATCCACTGCGGAAACCCCATTTCCTACGCTTCTATCGAATCGAATTACTGGCAACAGCATTTTTACTGCTTCGGCAGAATCAGAAACTAAAGGAGGGATGGCGATTGAGTGCCAAGTTAGACAGAATAGGTGCAGACCTTGAAAAAGCCCGTAAGAAACGGGCAGAATGGGATGCTAAGGTGAAAGACCTGGAACGCAGATACCGTGAGGAGGAAAATTCCGAAATCCATGAGATGGTTCATGCTGCGAACCTGAATCCCGAACAGCTTTCCGAGCTGCTCCGTATGTTTGCTGCGGATATGGCTCCGAAGCCTGATACGATCAATACTATGAATGAGGAGGAAACGCAGAATGAGATTTAAGAAAATTGGAGCCGCATTGCTGGCGTGTGCAATGTGTTTTGGCGTGTTTTCTACAACGGCATTTGCCTATGTAGATGAAAGCGTAGCGACTGAAGAACCTGCGGTCGAAGAAAAAGTTCCCGAAACAGAGCCGGAGGAGCCGATGCTACCGCTTACTCCCGACGGCAATCTGACTTTGGTTGATGACGCTGGCTCGCCTACGAAAAGCGGAAAGCAGTTCATTACCGCTGTAACCAAAAACGGAAACTACTTCTATATCATCATTGACCGTGATGATAAGGGCGAGGAAACCGTGCATTTTCTGAATCAGGTGGATGAAGCCGACCTGCTCAAGCTGATGGACGAGGAAGAAGTTGCAGAGTTCACCAAGCCGGTTGAGGAAACAAAGCCGGAAGTAGTTGAAACAGTTCCTGAAATTACAGAACCGACACCGGAGGAAAAGCCGAAATCCACAAATATGCTCCCGGCGATTCTTACTCTGATTGTGCTTGCCTGTGGTGGTGGATTCTTCGTATTTAAGAAAGTCCAGGAAAAGAAGAAGGCACAGGAAGCGGCAAAGCCTGACCCAGATGCTGATTATGTGGACGATGACGAGGACTATGGGTACGATCCGGAGTTTGAGGACGACGATGAAGATAGCTCCGTCGATGAAGATGATAATGAACCTGTGTAAACAGGATAGGCTTGATGCCTGGGGCAGCCTTCGGGTTGCCTTTACATAGTTTCCGCTTTCAAAAAATAAAAAAATTTGCGTTTTTGAAAGTGACATCTTGCATATACTATTAGCAGACAGTATAATAAGTACAGCGAAGCGGTTTCGAGAAATGAAAAAACTTCAATTTTTGAAAGCGGGTGACTATATGAAAACAATCACGAGAGCAAAATATCTCGATAGAATCATTGAACTGAATGGTACTCCTGACATCAAGATCATCACGGGCATTCGTCGATCTGGTAAGTCCAAATTGATGCAGGCGTATATTGCGTATCTGAAAAGCAATTTTGAAAACATCAATATTATCTTCATCGACTTCATGGATTTGGCGTATGAAGAAATCAAGGAATACCATGCCTTACACGCCTATGTGGAAGAACATTATCAGGAAGGAAAAACGAACTACCTGTTTGTAGACGAGGTTCAGATGTGTCCCAAGTTTGAGTTGGCAATCAATAGCCTGTACTCTAAGGGAAAATACGACATCTATGTAACAGGCTCTAATGCTTTCCTGTTGAGTGCAGATCTGGCAACTCTGTTTACCGGACGCTATATTGAAATTCATGTGTTTCCTTTCAGCTTCCAGGAATATTGCCAGTATTATGATGATATTAGTGACAAAGATAAGCTCTTTGATGAGTACGCTATCAAGGGCGGTTTAGCAGGTTCCTATGCTTATAGAACCGAAAAAGACAGAACAAACTATATCAAAGAGGTCTACGAAACGATTGTTACAAGGGATTTGGTACAGAAATATACTCTCCCGGACACTTTGGTTTTACAACGTCTGAGCGAGTTCCTTATGGATAATATCAGCAACCTGACTTCTCCGAATAAGGTCAGTCAGCTACTGACAGCAAATGAGACTCCAACCAATCATGTAACCGTCGGCAAGTACATTAAGTATTTGTGCAATGCTTTTGTATTTTATGATATTAAGAGATATGACATCCGAGGTAAGAAATACCTTGAAAGCTCTGAAAAGTTCTATTTGTGTGACAGCGGTATTCGATATGCAATACTGGGAAGCAGAAATATAGACTATGGCAGAGTATATGAAAACGTTGTTTGTATCGAGCTTCTTCGCCGTGGATATGATGTCTATGTCGGCAAGCTCTATCAAAAGGAAATCGACTTTGTTGCTCAGAGAGGTAGCGAAAAGATTTATATTCAGGTCAGCGACAACATTTCCGGGCAGGAAACATTTGAGAGAGAATGCTCTCCTCTGCTTCAGATTCGAGACGCTTATCCGAAAATGATTATTGCCAGAACCAAACATCCCCAATATTGCTATGAAGGAAGCGAAATTCACGATATAGCCGATTGGTTGCTACAAGAATAAGCAAGGTGAAATATCTCCGTCATTCTCTTTTGAAATGATGGAGATATTTTTATTATGACGGAGATTGTAGAACAGAAAATTGTATCAGGTTGCAAAAATCCTTTCCGAACTTTTTACATAGCAGTCATGCACTACGGTGTGTGGCTGCTTATTTTTTTGTGAAAGGAGCAGATGCAAATGAAATTAGTTTTGGCTGAAAAGCCTTCGGTTGCACAGAGTATTGCCAAAGTGTTAGGTGCTGCCAAGCGTGAGGATGGCTACTTAGAGGGAAACGGATATGTGGTCAGCTGGTGTGTAGGGCATTTGGTGGAGCTGGCACAGCCGGAAGTCTATGATGCGAAGTACAGCAAATGGGCTTATGCAGACCTTCCTATCTTCCCGATGGACTGGCAGTATGAGGTTTCTGCCGGTACGAAAAAACAGTTTGGGATTCTGAAAAAGCTCATGGCCAGAGAAGATGTTGCGAGTCTTGTGTGTGCAACAGATGCCGGTCGTGAGGGCGAGCTGATCTTTCGGTTGGTGTACCACAAAGCCGGGTGCAGAAAGCCGTTTGAGCGGCTTTGGATTTCCTCGATGGAAGATGTAGCAATCAAGGAGGGCTTTGAAAATCTCAGGTCTGGAACGGAATATGATGCTTTGTATGAAGCAGCACTGTGTCGAGAACGAGCCGACTGGATTGTTGGTATTAACGCTACTCGACTTTTTTCGACCCTTTACGGGCAGACCCTGAATGTTGGTCGTGTTATGACCCCTACCCTTGCTATGGCTGTTATGCGAGAAGCTGCCATTTCCGCATTCAAGCCTGAACTGTTCTACACAGTTCAGATTGGATTGGATGGTTTTACGGCTGCAAGCGAACGCTTCAAAACCAAGGCAGCAGCCGAAGCTGTCAAACAAAGCTGTTCGGTGGCAATCGTTCAGAAAGCTGAATGTAAGGAGAAAACAGAAAAGCCGCCTGCGCTCTATGACCTGACCAGTTTACAGAGAGAAGCCAACCGTGTGCTTGGCTACACGGCACAGCAGACCTTGGACTACACGCAGAACCTCTATGAAAAGAAACTGGTCACTTATCCCCGTACCGACAGCAGGTTTCTGACGGAAGATATGGCACATAGCCTGACCGACCTCGTAAAGCTGGCTTTCCACACATTCCCCGTGGAGGATGTGGATAACATACCAGTTCATGCAGAGCAGGTTGTGAATAACAAAAAGGTCACAGATCACCATGCCATCATTCCGACCAGAGAATTGCAGAAATGCAATCTGAGCGAACTTCCCAAGGGTGAACTTGCAATTTTGCAACTGATCTCGAATCGGTTGTGCGTAGCTGTTGGCGATCCGCACCGATACGCAGAGACAGTTATTGAGCTGGACTGTGGCGGTACCGTGTTTTCCACCAAAGGCAAAACTGTTGTGCAGGATGGATGGAAAGCTCTGGTTCAGAAAAATGATTCGACAAAATCCGACGAAAACGTGCAGACACTCCCTTCTGTTTCCGTTGGTGACGAAATGACCGTCAGCGGCACGGAAATCAAGGAAGGGAAAACATCTCCCCCTAAACACTTTACCGAGGATACTCTGCTTTCTGCTATGGAAACTGCCGGTGCGGACGAAATGCCTGATGAGGTGGAGCGCAAAGGTTTGGGAACGCCTGCGACCCGTGCCGGTATCATTGAGAAGCTGGTTCGCATCGGTTTTCTGGAGCGTAAGGGTGATAAGAAAACCAAACACCTGATTCCGACCCACAAGGGTACGGCTCTGGTAACAGTCATGCCGGAACAGATTCAGTCCCCATCCATGACGGCGGATTGGGAAGAAAAATTGTTGCTCATTGAGAAAGGCGAATATGCCAGCGAGGACTTTATGGACGAGATCAAAGATGTGATTGCCGGTCTGATTCAGAACTATGAAGTAATCCGTGATTCCGAGGTTATGATGTCGAAAGAAGCCAATTCTATCGGCAAATGCCCGCTCTGCGGCAGTGCTGTAGAGGACAAAGCCAAGGCATTTTTCTGTTCCAACAGAGCTTGCAAATTTGCCCTCTGGAAAAACAATCGCTACTTTGCGAGCATCGGCAAGAGCATGACTTCTGCCACGGCGCAGAAATTGCTTGGTTCCGGCAAGGTAAAGCTCAAGAATTGCAAGTCCGAAAGAACGGGCAACACCTTTGATGCCACCGTCTTTATGGAGGTATCAGATGATGGCAAAACGAAGTTCAGTATGGAATTTGAAAATGGAGGAAAGCGCAAATGACAAATGAGTACAACCCGGATGGTAAGGAAATCCGATTTATCGACAGCCATTATAAGGATTTGTTTCATATCCCCGATGGCAGCTGTGTGCAGATTCACTACCCGGATGAAATGGTTGTGAAGCCCTGCACCTTCATTGACGAGTATCATACGCAGATCGGATACAATGTGTTTCATATCTGCCAGTTTGCAGAAATTATGGAGCGCAACGGCGCAAGCTATATGCCGGAGCCTGAGATTATGGGCGATGAAGCCGCATGGAAGGTCGGAAAGGATAGAATCCTTGCGGTGCAGACCTGCGAAGATGGTTACGACTACACCCTGTTGGATGAAAACTACAACGAGATTGATGGCGGTCAGGTTGATAACCCTGAACTGTCCATGCTCGAAGTCCGCCGGGATATTCTGGAATCCTTCGGGCTGGAGCGCCGGGAACTGCGGGCAATGTTCTATGAGGATGTCATGGAGCAGGCTTTTGAAGTCGGCAGACAGGCGGTGGTGGTCAATGACCCTATCGCTGAGCTTGCTTTTAAGCTCGACCGTTTTGCAGAGAACTTCGACCCCTATGAATATATGGATCAGGTCGATGATGTGCAGGCGCATATCCAAGAAATCAAGGCAGATCTTGCCGCTGGTAATACGGCTCCGTATCGTGAGTTCCTGAATACAGCCATTGAAGAAGCCCGTGAGGAAACTGCGGTTGAGGTTGCCAAAGTGCTGAAAAGTCAGCTGGATAAGCTCGACTCTCCGAAGCGTGAGTCGGTCATGGAAAAACTGGCACAGGCCGCAGAAAAAGCTGCGCCTGCCAGTCCCTCTCCCAAACGCAAAGAGCCTGAACGATAAGGAGGACACGGATATGAAAAACGAAAAATGGGATGATGTTCACGGAAATACCACCCCGGATGACAGAATGGTTGCTTTTCTGGAAAGCCCCACGGATTCCTATGCGATTCTTCAGCTGCGGGAAGATGTAGACGATAATATCCCGCTCATGTTTGCAAATTACAGCTACCTTCAGAAGAAAGAAATGGAGCCTGAGATTGACCGTTACGAGGTGGTCTATCATGGCTCCATTTCTATGTCCGAGGATGTGAATCGGCAGCTGGAAGATTTGTATGTAAAGTTCAATATTGACCACCCGGATGATTTCCGTGGTCACAGTATGTCGGTCAGCGACATCGTAGCCTTAAAGGTAGTCGGTGAGGTATCCTTTCACTATGTAGATTCTGTTGGGTTTCAGAAGCTGGAAAACTTTATGAAGTCCGAAAACTACCTGAAAAACGCAGAGATGGCAATGGAAGATGA